>JBHJNR010000385.1:0-6510 GCA_050330615.1 Cyanophyceae cyanobacterium | reverse complement strand
CTCGATCAAAGGGCGCACCTACACCACCAATCTAGATCGTAAGGAACAGCTCTATCGCGATCAAGGGATCCAGCACTGCTTTAATCATCTGGATGCTGGCTGGGTTACTGCCGCCAGTTTTTTGATCTCGCTTGATCCAGGGATCCCGTATGGCTTTATGAACCTAGTGCGACCCAAGACATCATCTTTCTCCCCTGCAGAGATCCGATTGGCAAAGCAGGTGGCTACACAATGTTCTATCGCTATTCGACAGGCTCGCCTCTACCAAGATTCTAAGATTCAGGTGCAAAGACTGCAAGAGCTTAATCGTCTCAAACAAGATTTTGTTGATACCATCTCCCATGAGTTACGCACACCCCTAACCAGCATGAAATTAGCGATCACAATGCTGGAAAGGTTTCAACATAATCCAAAGAAACAGGAACGATATCTCACTATTCTCAAATCTGAATGGAATCGAGAGTTGAACTTGGTCAATGGACTGTTAGAACTCCAATCTTTAGAATCGGGCAGCAAAATTCATACCCCCAGCAGGGTAGATATTTCCTCCTGGGTATCTTTACTTGTTGAGCCTTTCCTGCTGCGATGTGAGCAACATCAACAACTCTTTCAGGTGGAGTGGGATCCCGAGATCAAGACTCTCTATACTGATCTCTATCTTCTTGATCGCATTTTAACTGAGCTACTCAATAATGCCTGCAAATATACCCCCTCTCACCAATCAATTCGGTTGACTATTGGCAAAATAGAGCAAGGGATCCGTTTGCAACTGACCAATACTGGAGTAACCATCCCAGCCGATCAGCTCAATCATATCTTCGAGAAATTCTATCGCGTGCCCAGTTTGGATCATTTCAATCAAGGGGGTACCGGATTAGGGTTGGCCCTGGCACAGAAGATGGTGGCTTTGTTAGGAGGTGTGCTCGCCACTGAAAGTGCTGATAATGTCACCACCTTTAGGATTGATCTGCCTTCTGCCAAGATCTAAAGTAACTCATGAGATGATAGAGTTCACTTGCGATTTCAAACACTCTTGTCCATGTTGGCGCTGGTTCTATGTCAAGTTCTATGGCAAAACGAAAACGGGTAGGGATCCTGACCAGTGGCGGAGATTGTGGCGGACTTAATGCCGTCATCCGGGCTGTGGTGCGTCGAGCTCGTAACTTTGATATGGAAATCTATGGCATCAAAGACGCCACCGTGGGGCTGATGGCTCGACCGGTAGAAGCCGAATTGCTGGATGTCCATCGAGTTTCTGGCATCCTCCGCTATGGGGGAACGATTTTGGGCACCGTCAACAAGGGCAATCCTTTTGCTTTTCCTATGTTAGATGGCAGTTTGGTGGATCGCTCAGCGGATGTGATTGAAGGCTATCACCGCTTGGGTCTCGATGCCCTGATTGGGATTGGTGGCGATGGCAGCTTGGCCATTTTGCGCAAACTGGCTCACCAGGGCAACTGGAATTTTATTGGGGTGCCCAAAACTATTGATAACGATGTGGGAGCAACAGAAAATTCAGTTGGATTTAACACCGCTGTCAATGTGGCGGTGGATGCACTTGATCAACTCACCTATACAGCTATCAGCCACAGCCGTGTCATGGTTTTGGAGGTGATGGGCCGGGATGCAGGCCATATCGCTATCAGTGCTGGGATTGCGGGGGGTGCCCATGTCATCTTGATCCCAGAGATCCCCTATTCTTTGGATAATGTCTGTAAAAAGCTCCAAGAGCGGAAAGAGCGGGGCAATAACTTCAGCATGGTGGTGGTGGCAGAAGCCGTCAAAACAGAAACCGGAGAACCGGTCAAATACACCAACAGCCTGGGTCAGACCCTCTATGGTGGCATTGGCCAATACATCAGCAATCAAATCTCACTGCGCACGGGCATCGAAACCCGCGTCATGATCTTGGGCCACCTTCAACGGGGGGGAACCCCTTCTCCCCTTGATCGGGTGCTGGGATCCGCCTTTGGGGTAGCGGCGGTGGATCTAGTGGTGCAAGAGCGGTTTGACCGGATGGTGGCATGGCAAAATCGACGGGTGGTGGATGTGCCCCTTGCTGAGGCCATAGCCGAGGACCGAGGCGTGGAGCCCGATGGAGCGCTGGTGGCGACGGCTTTGGGGCTGAATACCTACATTGGTGAGGTGGGATCCCGTGCCTGAACTGGCCCAGAAGTAGGTAGTACACTGGCTAGAGGTCACCTATAGTAAGCGGGAGCAAGCCCTGGAGGGATCCCGTAGGGCCGCTCGCCTGTGGTGGTTTAGCCAAGTTACAAGCCTACTCATTTGCCCCGTGGCCCCATTAGTCGCACACTATACTCTTGCAGAATGCACAGCCGTTTAGGCTAGCAACGTCATCAGGAGAAATGGTGTGGACGGACTCGAAGCATTAATTTTAGGCATTGGTGGAGTGATCTCTGGCATTCTGGCCGGGATCCTCGGAATTGGGGGAGGTGTCTTGCTTAACCCCTTGCTCGTGGGGGTGGGGACTACGCCTGTACAGGCAGCAGCAACGAGCAGTTTGGCCATCTTGATGACGGCAACAGCGGGCACCTTCCAGAATTGGCGGATGGGTTTCCTCCAAATCGAGAAGACCCTTTACCTCGGGATCCCGGCGATTTTGACGGCACAACTGGGGGTACTACTGGGCAGCAATGCTCCCGACTATCTGTTAGCGACGGGTTTTGGATTGTTGCTGATCATCAATATCTATCTGGTGGGCCTCAAGAAAAAAGCCATTACGAAAGCCCAGTCCTTAACCGGGGATGCTCAGACTCAGGAGACCTTATCTCCACAGGCTGAAACTCCTTCAACTCAGTCTTTTTGGAGAACACCACTGGTGGCGCGACTGACCACTGGGGGATTGGCGGGACTCTTAGCGGGATTGTTTGGGGTTGGTGGTGGCGTTGTGATGGTGCCGATGCAGATCCTGTTGCTCAACGAGCCGATCAAAGACGCAGTCCGTACCAGCTTGAGTGTGATTGTCATTACAGGTATCTCTGCCTGTGTGGGTCATGCCTTACGGGGCAATGTCTTGGTTCTCTATGGCTTGGTCTTGGGCTTGGCTGGCATGGTGGGGGCACAAGCGGGCACCCGCTTCTTGCCCAAACTATCAGATCAAATGGTTAGCATTGCCTTTCGGCTCTTGATGGCGGTGCTGTCCACCTACATGTTCTGGAAAGCCTGGGCACTGGTGAATAGCTAGATAGTCTTGCAGGGCTCTGGCTGGAATATGGTCAAAGCCCTTTCTAATCGCCCCTATAGTCCAGATAAGTATCAATTATCTGGACTATAGGAGTCTTTTTGGCCTGATAGCAGGGGTTCTACTCTGATTTGGACTACCATCCCAGGGTCAATAATCGGGGTGCCGCTCCATTCAAGATCCCCTCAGCCAAGGTGAATTGCGGCCTATTCAAGGTCTGGGTGAGAGTCAATCTGAATGATGCCCAATCATTATCTGGACTATGCCCTTGATCTCCTATCCTGCCAAGGGATCCGTCATGGTAGCCTGACGAAGGAAAAGCCTCGTCGTTTATCCCCAGGATCCCTACCGTTATGTCTGACCTGCAAGCTCTGCTCTTTGATGTTGATGGCACCCTAGCCGATACCGAGCGAGATGGACATCGGGTGGGTTTCAATCTCGCTTTTCAAGAGGCGGGTCTGGATTGGGATTGGACGGTTGAACTCTATGGATCCCTGTTATCGGTAGCGGGCGGCAAAGAACGGATTCTGCATTTCCTCTCGACTGAATTAACTGGTTTTGAACCGCCCGAAGATCTCAACACCTTTATTGCCAAACTCCATAAAGCAAAAACCCGTCACTATACCCAACTGTTGGCAGAGGGGCGGATCCCTCTCCGTCCCGGTGTAAATCGATTGATTCAAGAGGCGCGTGAAGCTGGGATCCGCTTAGCCATCGTCACCACAACCACTCCCGCCAATGTGACGGCTCTTCTGGAAAATACCCTGGGGAAAGATAGTCTCAGTTGGTTTGAATTAATTGCAGCCGGGGATGTTGTCCCCGCCAAAAAACCAGCTCCAGACATTTACGTCTACACCCTCAAAACCATGAAGCTTCAGGCCAATCAATGCTTGGCTTTTGAGGATTCCTACAACGGTGTGATCTCCTCTTCTACTATCGGGATCCCAACAGTCATTACCGTGAATGACTACACCCGCGACCACGATTTCTCCGGTGCGACTCTAGTGCTCGATCAGTTGGGAGAACCTGATCAACCCTTTCAAAGCCTCAATGGGGATCCCGGATCCGCCACCTACTTTGATCTAGCTTTGGCACAACAAATCCACCAGCATTCTCTTTAGATTGAGTACAAGGCGGCATAAATCTGCCAATTATGAACAAGGGGCTTAAGCCCCTTGTCTAAGCTGCCTAACGGGAGAGAGGGATCCTCACCAAGTAGTGCTAGCCAATGAGTATCTCCCCCTCAAGAGCGTATCCTCATGAAGGACGGAATCGGCTCTGTTTGGCCCCCCATAGAGTCCATTGTTCGACCAATTCCTGGGGTTTCCGCAGAGGATCCCGGCCCCTGTAAAGCCGCCTTGGGATACGGGATCCGCTCATGGTTGGACTGTCGCCAAACCTCCAAAAAGGCTTCCGCCACAATGTCGAGATCAGCCAAGGTCAAGTTGCTGTCCAATAGTTGCCCATCTTCCCAGCGCGACCTAAAGATCCGCTGCACCGTAGCCCGCGCCTCAGCCGCCACATCTCCATCGGGGCATTCTTTGGCGATCATGCTCCGCAGAGCCGCCTCGCAAGCATCCGCCAACATCACCACCCCCGTTTCTGGTGTCTGAGGGATCGGGCCATCATAGCGAAAGGCTTCCTCGGGCACGGGTTGACCATCCGCTTGCTGTTGAGCCTGATGATGAAAGTAGGCGATCCGAATCGTGCCCTGGTGCTCAGGAATAAAAGCCCGCAACGCCGTGGGTAGATGATACTGACGGGCCATTTTCAGCCCATCACTGACATGAGCCTTGATAATCTGGGCACTGCGATAGGGATCGTTGAGAGCAGTATGGGGATTGGGCCCACCCATCTGGTTTTCAATGAAGTACTGGGCTTGCAGCATCTTGCCAATGTCATGGTAGAGCGTCCCTGCCCGCACCAATTCAGCATTAAGGTTGAGTCGTTGCGCCGCCCGCTCCGCCAAGGTGGTTACGAACAACGTGTGTTGAAATGTTCCAGGGGCTTCAGTGGCTAATCGTCGCAATAACAATCGATTGGGGTTCGATAATTCCAACAATCGCACCGGCGTCACCAAATCAAATAACCGTTCTAGATAGGGACTGGCCCCCAGAGCAATGATGCTCCAGCCCAAGCCCATAACCCCCGCCAACGCAATGCCCAGCCAGCCCAGCCCATTACCCAACACCAAACTCAGGGATCCCTGCACCACCATCTGAGTCAGTGCCGCGCCGCCCCCCAATAGCGCTAGTTCCTCCCGAGACCGCAATCGCCGTGCTCCAATACAGGCCACCAAACTGCCTGCCACCAAAGGGATCCAAGTGATCACCGTCGCCTCAGCCACCAACGGTAACAACAGAGCCTGAGCCGCCACCACCAGCACCCCCAATCCGGTGCCAAAGAAACTACTGACCAATAGCCCGACCGCAGGCAAAGAGGAAAACTGGATGCCAAAAGCCGATGCCAATGGAGCCACGGTTGAGACTAGCAACAGGGTCAACATCCGATCCCGTGCCCGCAAACGCGGATAGAGCCGCTCCTGAACTGGGATCGCCAGGATCAAGACAATGCTCATCAATCCACCCACTCCGAGGATGCCCCAGATATTGATCCCCCGTTGGGTCAACTCGTAGTGATCCAAAATCAAGAAGATCTCAGGGGTGATTTCCTGACCGGCCCGCGCAATCGGCTGGCCCGCCTCCACAGGGATCAAAGCGGGTTGCACTGCTCCCACAGCCAAGTCAACTTGGGCACGGGTAAGATCTCTATCCACCAATAAATTGGGCCGTACCACCTGATCCAAAAGCTGGGTCATTGCTGTTTTGATCGCCGCCTGATCTTCCTGGCTAACAATCCCCGGCAGCACCATATCCTCAAACTGCATCTGGATCCCTTGCAGACGGAGGGCGGCTGGCAACCCCGGCGAAAGACCCACCGCCTGCATCCGATTCAGGGCGCGACGGCTGGCCTGCTGCACCATCAACCATTCTTCTTGGGTCAGATCCAGCAAGAGAGGAGAAATGCTGTTCAACTCCAGATCCCATGTCTGTCGCACCTCCTGGTAACGGCTCTGGGCCTGCTCAAGCTGCCGCAACAAGGGGAGATCCCCTGGCAAGGGATCCCGGAAGGCTCGAAATTGCGGATTCTGCTCTCGGGCCGCAGCCTGCCAAGCCTGAATCAACTCACCAGGGATCCCAGGGGCAAGATCAAACGTGTCAGGAACGACAGTCAAAGCTCCTGGTGCCGACTGGATCTGGGTCTTAAGTGCAGCCCATGACTCAGGAGCAAGTCGCCGCAATCCCACT
>JBHJNR010000384.1:0-2129 GCA_050330615.1 Cyanophyceae cyanobacterium | reverse complement strand
CGCTGAGGGTGCTGTTGCTCACTGCCACGCTACTGTCGTATCCGGCATAGATCCCGCCGCCCCCGGAGCTCGCGCTATTGCCGCTGAAGGTGCTGTTGCTTACTGTCGCTATGTATCTTGCATAGATCCCACCCCCAGAGGATCCCGCGCTATTGTCGCTGAGGATGCTGTTGCTCATTACCACGCTACTGCTGTATCCAGTATAAATCCCACCCCCAGAGGATCCCGCACTATTGTCGCTGAGGGTGCTATTGCTCACTGTCGCTATGGATCTTGCATGGATCCCACCACCATAGGATCCCGCGCTATTGCCGCTAAGGGTGCTGTGGCTGACTGTCGCTAAGTATCTTGTATGGATCCCACCCCCGCCACTGTACGCGTTATTGCCGCTGAGAGTGCTGTTACTCACTGTTGCTGTTCCTGCATAGATCCCACCGCCGTTGGTTCTCCTGCCGGCTTCGTACGCGCTATTGCCGCTGAGGGTGCTGTTACTCACTGTCGCTGAATTTCTTGTAAAGATCCCGCCGCCAGAGGATCTCGCACTATTGCCGCTAAGGGTGCTGTTGCCCACTACCACGCTACCGAATCTTGCATAGATCCCGCCGCCCCTGTACGCGCTATTGCCGCTGAGGGTACTGTCGTCGCTCACCGTCGCTGTGTTGAAGGCATAGATTCCTCCGCCATCGGATACCGTGCTATTGCCACTGAGGGTGCTGTTGCTCACTGTGGCTGAGCTGGCATGGATCCCGCCGCCGTTGTTCGCGCTATTGCCGCTGAGGGTGCTGTTGCTCACTGTCACTGAATCGGCACTGATCCCGCCCCCTTGACCTTCAGGGTTAAAGAAGTTGAACATGGTGTTCGAACCAGTAGCAGTGCTGTTGGAAATGATGACACTGTCAATCGTCAACAGTCTGAAGCTTGTACTCAGGATCCCTCCGCCATTGGAGTTGCTTGCCAATCCCTGGGTGATGGTCAACCCCTGGATCGTCACTACTGGGCTATTGATGGATCCAATCTCAAACACCCGGAATTGATTGTTGCCACTGACCATCAAAGAGTCGGATCCCGGCCCATCAATCACGACATTTTGGGTAATTTGGGGTGGGGCCGCAGTCAGGGTGATGGTGCCACCATTCAAGCTGGGATCAAAGGTGATGGTGCCCTCAGGATTTACACATCCCCCAAAGCCATCCTGGATGTTATTGGCGACAATTGCTTCCCTCAAGCTACAGCTTTCTGGGTTCTCACCATTTTCATCATCTAAAGTGTTGACTGTGTCGATAACTGACACAATCTCTGCGGCTACCTCTGGGGTGATCACGGTGGACTCGTCCGTAAATCCTGTGGCAAAGCCTGGATCCCCGGTCACGAATACGTCAAGCTGGCAGGCAATCAACAGAATCGGATCCGTGATGCCCTGACCTTGACAGGTGATTGCTGCTTGAGCAGCTGCCTGGGGGTTTTCAGTAAACAATTGTTCTGGGGTGCGGCGATTGAGGGGGAAATTGGGATCGGTGAAGGTGTCGGTGAACTCGCCGGGGCCGTAATCGAAGAGGGATTCTGCCTGAGTGATGCGCCAGCTTTCGCTGTAGACCCCGTAGAGTTCATCAATTTTGATCGGTTGATTGAGCACTACCCCGTCGGCAGTGCTGATGTCGTCCATCGGATCCCCGTTGAAGTTACCCAACAAACCAGAAACCTGTCCTGCTCTGAGCGGATCCGGCTGGGCGCGAACGTTGATGTGGTCCCCTGGAATGGAGACTGAAATGAAGTCACCCGTATCCCAGAAGATTGAAATGGCATTGCCCGAACGAGTCAGGCGGCCTCCATCCAAGGTCAGGTCAAGGCTGGTGCCTTCTACCACCGCTCCATCAATCACCAAAACATTCGGAAGTAAAACATTGATCCGTTGGGATCCCACCTGGGTGGCTACGCCCGTATTGACAGTGGCCGATGAGGATGCTCGCCAGGGTTGCATCCGGGTTTGCACCACAAATTGGCCGTCAGTGGAGCGAATCAGGGTGTATTCTCCTGCCCCTTGAAAGTCGTAGTAGAGTCCATCAAGGGTGGTGTAGTGGGGATCCCCAATCGTGGAGCCACAATTGCCCCGACAGGGAGGTGGGGGAGGG
>JBHJNR010000383.1:0-3914 GCA_050330615.1 Cyanophyceae cyanobacterium | reverse complement strand
TTGCTGATTTCGGCGGCATTGAACCGCACTCAATCAGCACTCCTATCCCCCATCCCGCCAAGCCTTGCTGTGGCGGGAGTACCTCGGAGAATTAGATGGTGACGACTCTGATGCCTGCCATTTTCTTTGGGCATGGCAACCCGATGAATGCAGTGACCCCGACTCCCTACTCCCAGGCTTGGGCTGCAATCGGTCAATCGATGGTTCATCCCAAGGCTATTCTGGCCATCTCAGCCCATTGGTATTTCCCGGCCACGGCGGTTACCAGCAACACAACTCCACCGACCATTCATGATTTTGGGGCCTTTCCGCCCGAGTTATTTCAGGTGCAGTATCCTGCTCCAGGCAGTCTCGATCTGGCCCATCAGGTGAAACAGCTGCTGGATCCCGTTGCGGTCAAGCTCGATGAGAGTTGGGGGCTCGATCACGGTATCTGGTCGGTCTTGTGCCATGTTTTTCCCGAGGCGGATATCCCGGTGGTGCAGCTCAGTATCGATCGGACGCAGCCCCCTGCCTTTCACTACCAATTGGCTCAGCGGCTGGCTTCGTTGCGGGCCGAAGGGATCCTGATCATGGGCAGCGGTAATGTTGTCCATAATCTGCGCGCCTATGCTTGGGGTCAACCGACTGTCCCGCCGTTGGATTGGGCGCTCCGGTTTGAGCAGCAGGTGCGAGAGGCCGTGCTGAGGGGTGACATGGATCCCTTGATTGAGTATGAAAGCTTGGGGCCGGATGCGGCTCTATCTATTCCCACCCCAGAACACTATTTGCCCTTGCTCTATGTGATGGCACAACGACAGGCTGGGGATCCCGTGAGTTTCCCGGTAGAAGGAATCGAGGGTGGATCGATCTCCATGCTTTCTGTACAGGTGGGTGGGTAGGAGACAGCCATAAACATCTACACCTCTATTTTTATTTGGCCCTGTGCCCCAAGATTGTCGGTTGAGCCTGTTTCTTTTATTTACCTCAGGATCCCTAATGTTTGATGCCATCCTCACCTTTTGGTTTGATGAGATTGCCCCCGCCCAATGGTGGAAAAAGGATCCCTCGTTTGACCAGCTGATTGCCGATCGCTTTGGTGACATTCATCGACAAGCGGCACAGTGTGAGCTGCATGAGTGGCGATCAGACCCCAGAGGTCGATTGGCGGAGGTGATCGTTCTAGACCAGTTTTCCCGCAATATGTATCGTGACTCTCCGTTAGCCTTTGCCCAGGATGCTCTCGCTTTGGGGCTGGCTCAGGAAGCTCTGCGAGTCAGAGCTGACGATATTCTGACTCCGGTGGAGCGGAGCTTTCTCTTCATGCCTTTTATGCACAGCGAGTCCCTGGTCATCCACGAGATAGCGGTGGGTCTATTCGAGAAAAATGGCATTGCCAGTAACTATGATTTTGAGCTGGCCCACAAGGCGATCATCGAACGATTTGGCCGTTACCCCCACCGGAATCAGATCCTGGGTCGAGTTTCGACGGCACAGGAGATCGAATTTCTCCAGCAGCCCGGTTCTAGCTTTTAGCCTCCCATGCCTTTAGATCGGGGAGTATGTCAATCCAAACGAATCACCGGGATCCTGTCGCCTAAAGTCTGGCCTGTCAGCAAATCCCGCAAGGTTGCCCGCAGCATCCGTTTGCTATCCACCTCAAAGTCCACCCGCAGCCGATCCACCCCCACCGATCCCACCGGATCCAGTCTGGCCAAACAAATGGGATCCCCGCTTAAGGGCCGAAAATCCGTTTGCCGGATCACCTGACGGCTGGTCATGCGCCCTTGTGGGTCATAGGTCACCTCTGCTTGGGATCCTTCTCCGACTTGGCCGATATCGAGGCAGATCTCGGTCTGGCCCTCCTGAGCCGTTTGGAGGATCAACGGTTCTGGGCAGTGATGGGGATAGGGGGATCCCTTGGGCAGGATTGGGATCATGCTGTGGGACTGGAGAGCGGGATCCCAGAGGCGGAGAGCGTAGCTGTGGCGAAGATGATCGGCAACCTGGAGTTGGGATCCCAGCTTGAGGGCACCCAGGGCCACCGCGCTAAAGGGTTGTTCGCCGCTGACTTTGCTGGGGCCAAAGGCCGTTTTGACCAAGGTCTGGATGGCTGGGATCCGACAGGTTCCCCCCACCAACAGCACCCGATCAATGGCTCGACGAGGGATCCCTTTCAGTTGGGCCATCATGACAATGTCATCCAGGGCTTGTCGCAGTTGATCGAGCAGGTGGTTCTGCTCCAGCAGGCTGGCCAGATCGGGTTGAGACAGGGTCAGCTCATGGGCCATCATTTGCTCGTCATCAAACCAGCTTTCACTGGCTTGGTCTTGCTCTGATAGCCGGATCTTTAGCCGCTCGGCGATCTCCAACAGAGTCTGCCAACCCAGGGATCCAACCTCAGCCGCACTCAGGCCCATCTGTGCAAGATGCCGCTCCAGGATCCAGGTGTCAATGTCCATGCCCCCCACCCAGGCATCCGATTTGGCCACCACCTCTGCCTTGAGGGTGGTTTCTCCTGGAATGGGGACTTGCATTCTCACCAAGCTCAAATCCAGGGTGCCACCGCCAAAGTCCACCACCAGCACACAGGATTCTGGTTGCGCCACCGCGTAGCCCAGAGCTGCTGCGGTCGATTCATCAATAATGGCCACTGGCGGCAAGTCCAGCCGCTCGGCTACCCCACGCAACCAATCGGCATAGCGCTCAAATGCCCCCACCGGCACCGTCAAGATCACCTGTGTTGGCTGGATCCCTTCCGCCTGGATCTCGGCCACCAGGCGAGCCAAAAAGGCTTCTGCCACCCGCTCTGACCCATACCCTTGCCCATCCAACTGCCGAGGGGGCGGCACGAAGTCTGCCACCAGATCTCGCTTAAAGTTGCGAAAACAGCGCTGCGGATCCCGCATGGCTAGCCGTTGGGCGCGGATAGGTTCGCCAATCGTGATCTGCTGAGAGTCCACAAACACCAGCGTTGGCACCGCATCTACCGAGGGATCCAACCGTATCGATAGCCCCGGTAGCCGTACCACCCGCTCCTGTTCACCGTCCTGAATGGCAATGACAGTATTGCTGGTGCCAAAATCAATGGCGATGATGCTCATGAATGGTTTTTTGACTCCTGTGGGATTGCCCCAGATGGCAAGGTGCGACTGACCTTGGCTGGGCACAAGATCTGATCGCCGCGTTGATAGCCCACGTAACGGACAAAAACGGGATCCCCTGACCTCATGCTCCCTTGATCCGGCTGGTGCAGGACGGGATCAAAATCTACCGCCTGCCAAACCTGTCCAATCGGCTGGATGCCCCAATCAGCCAGCAAGGTCTCCAAGGGGCGAAAGAGGGCAACCAGATTTTTGGCAGGCAGGTCGGGCTTGGTCTGAGCCAGTTTGCAGGCACTGGGATACTGAGTCAAGAGCAATTGCAGTGTCCGAAAGCTATCGGTTTGGAAGGTTTCAGCCTGTGTGTCGTGGGGTTGTCTAGCCTGGGGAGTCGTAGAGGACAGGGTTGGGGTTAGATCGGTTGTTTCTTCTGCTTCATTGTCAGCACTCAAGCTCAATCGCTGCAAAAGCACCGGCAGGGGCCACTCGAGAGCTTTCGCCACCTCTCTCAGCTGCGACCACCGTAGACTCTCAACCGTGCTGTGCCTAAGGGAATGCATCGCCCGTCGACTGATGCCCGCCCTTTGCTGCAAAGCTGCCCAAGAAGGGATCCCGACCTCCGCCATCCGCGCCCGTAACTGCTGATCATAGTGGCCTTCAGACATGGGGGATCCCAATGATGCCGCTAAATTATGCTGCCGATTCTGGGGCCCTATCTCCCAGCTCAGCCTCAGGGAGAGGGGCGTCCATTGACGAGAGACTCTGAGCCTCCAGAGGCACATCTTCCACTAGATCAGGCAAGGGATCCTCATCCGCCATGATGGGGGGTGCTGG
>JBHJNR010000382.1:0-6560 GCA_050330615.1 Cyanophyceae cyanobacterium | reverse complement strand
GATCCCAGCCAGATTGAGTATTTGATCAAAACCCATCAGTATCCACAGCCCCGACTGGATGTGCTGCCATTGCTGGCCTCCTTTGACCGGGTGGCTGGGATGGATACCAGTGATGGTCTGGCCGATGCTCTAGTTCAAATCTGTGGCGCTAGTGGTGTGGACGCTAGAGTGGCAGCCCGCCAGATCCCGATGGATGAAGGACTGCGGCTGATCTTTCCTGACCATACTTTGGAGTGGGCTTTATATGGCGGCGAGGATTTTGAGCTGCTGCTTAGCTTGCCCCCAGCCCATGCTCATAGCTTGGTGGCAGCTTTGCCAGGATCCGCTGTGATTGGGGAAGTGGTGCCCGCCGTAGGGGATCCCGGTGTAGTAGAGGTGATCGGCTGGGGACAGCTTGATCGGGCTCAGGGCTTTGCTCACTTTAGCTAGTCGGCGGGAAGCCCCGCGCTCTCCCGAAGGGGAGCGTCGGGATGAGAGCCAGGGGCGCTGAGGGGGTTCAATGCCCCCGAAGTGCCCAAACTCCTAATGCACTGCCGCAGCACATCATTCTGGGTGCGCTCATTCAAGGAGCAGAATCGCAGCAATTGTTCATGCTCTGCATCTGAAACTCGAACTGTCAGCTTTTTCATGCCGTCATTTTGCCGTCACTCATGCTAAAATACTACCATGCGAACAGCCTATCAATATCGACTGCAGCCAACCTACGACCAGCGGTGTCTGATGAGCCGCTGGCTCGATATGTTGCGGCACCAGTACAACTGGATGCTGGCAGATCGCTTTGATTGGTGGGAGATGAACCGATGCCCAGTCAATGCTTGCCATTTGGTGGCGAGTATTGCTGAATCACGGGAGCAGCCCAACTACTACAGCCAGAAGCGGTCATTGGTGCCGTTGAAAGGTGAGCGCCCCTGGTACAAGGAGATCCATTCCCAGGTTCTTCAGGACATGGTGAAGCGGGTCAATCTGGCCTTTGAGCGATTCATCAAGGGTGATAGCTCGGGCAAACGTAGCGGTAAACCTCGGTTCAAGGGGCAGTACCGCTACCGCACGTTTACGTTTCCTCAGGCAAGCCACGACTGGATTGACGGCAATCGGGTCAACCTACCCAAGATTGGGGCGGTGAAATTCATCTGCCATAGGCTGCTACCAGAAGGTTTTGCGCTTAAAACGGTGGCAGTCTCCCTCAAGGCCGATGGCTGGTACATCACGTTCTCACTGGAAGATAAGGCGGTGCCAGAACCCCCCCTGCCTGAGGTTGTCCCGACTGAGGCCAACAGCCTGGGCGTGGATGCTGGGTTGGAGTACTTCGTCGCTTGTTCAGACGGCATCACGAAAACGCCCCCCAAGTTCTACCGCCAAGCTGAAGAGAGGCTGGCCAGACTTCAGGCAAAGCGTGAACTGAGGCCCAAAGCATCTAAGGCTAGGCGCAAGCTCAATGCCAAAATTGCCATGCTGCACCAGCGCATCGCTAGGCAGCGGCGACAGTGGCACTTTGAAACCGCTGGCGAATTGGTGGGCAAGGCTGATGTGATCTTTGTGGAGGATTTGCAAGTCGCCAACATGCCCCGCCGCTGCAAGCCTAAGCCGGGTGATGGCGGCGAGTTTCTACCCAATGGCCAAGCGGCCAAGTCTGGGTTGAACAAAAGTTTTGCTGATGCTGGGATAGCTGGGTTCCTGAACGAAATCCTTCCGTACAAAGCTGCAAAGGCTGGGCGGTTGGTCGTAAAGGTTAACCCCGCTGGCACGTCCCAGCATTGTGCAATGTGCCTGAATCGAGTATCGAAGGAGCTATCTGAGCGCTGGCATACCTGCCCCCACTGTGGAGCATCTATGCCGCGAGACGTAAACTCCGGGATACTCATCAAAAAAGTGGGCCTGGGGCATCGGCTCACTATAAAACGCGAGTCTGGGGCAACCCGGAGGAGAAGCCCGCACCGTACCGCCTAAGCGGTCGGCGTCGGGAGTATGTCACCTAGAAGGCTTTGGGTTGAAGAAGAATCAAAGCCAAAGGTACTCCAGTGCGACAAATCCCACCCCCCAAACCAGGGCGAGTCCTACCCCCAAACAACTCCAGGGATCCGGCCAGCTTTTGACTCCACGGGATCCCACCGGTTGGCCATAACCGCGCAATTTCATCGCCTTATAGACCTGCTCTGAGCGGTCATAACTGCGCAGCAGCAGAGTTCCTAATAAGGCCGATACATGGGCAACAGCGGCCAGGTCAGGCCAAACCCAGCCCTGTTGAGGACGATAGAGCTGAAAGCCCCGCAATTTCATCGCCTGCCGCATGGTGGCCAGGGTATCCCCCACCTCAAACAGATAGCGATAGGACAACATCATCATGTCCGCCATCAGAGCCGGTAATCCCAACGACCGCAGCGACCGCAGCAGTGTCACAAACGGTGTCGTCCCCAGCAGGACAAAACTCAAGGTCAAAATCGAGACAAAGCGGCAGATCACCAGCACCATCCGTTCCAGCCCCTCTTGTCGCAGAGCCAGCCAGCCCCAATGCCAAAGCACCGTCTCCCCAGAGACCAAGGGCAACATCACCACCAAGCTCAAGATCAACAGGCCAGGATAGCGCAACCGTTGGGCCAGATAGGAAATTGGCAATCGTGACAGGCCATAGATCAGCCCTGCAGTCACCACCATGGGCACCACCAAAGACAGGCGTTCTAATGCCGCAAACGCCACCATCAAACCGGCTAGACCCACCACCTTGGCGCGGGGATCCCAGTGATGTAGCGGCGAATCGAGATGGCTATAGCGATCTAACTCCCACCGCATTAAGAAGGATCCTCTAAGAGTTCGGGCCGTACTTTGTGCAAAAACACTACCAGAAAAGCAGCCACCAGCCCCTCCACCAGCAATAGAGGCAGATGGGAAAGCGACAACACCAGAATGGCCTGCTGCTCAGCCACCACATCTAACCGCTGATCCAAACTGCTGATTAGCAGCAGAAAGAAGATCAACACCGTCAACGCTGTGGTGAGAGCCGAGGCCAAAAATGCCATTGCCCCCATTGACCAGCGGATCCCGTAGGACTGAGGGAAGCGCCGATAGAGTAAAAAGACAGGCCGGGCGAGCAAGGCTGGTAAGCCCAAGATCACCCCGTTAATGCCGAGGGTGGTCAATCCGCCATGGCCGACAATAATCGCCTGAAAGATCAATCCCACCAGAATGGCAGGCAAGCTGTACAAACCCAAGATGATGCCCATCATGCCATTCAGCAGCAAATGAATACTGGTGGGGCCTAAGGGTAGATAAAGGGCGGATCCCACAAAAAAAGCAGCCGTCATTAGGGAGGCTTTGGGAATCTGCTCATAGGGATCCGAGGTGTGGTTGATCTGGCGCAGGGTTAAGCCCGTTGCCAATGCTGTGACGCCAAAGCCAGCGATCCACACGGGTGGCGGCAGGATCCCGTCGGGAATATGCACCAACTTCTAAGATCTCCTACGAGCGAAAAAAAGCGCTGTGCCCACCAAGCCCCAGACAGTACTACCCATCAGCAAGCCTCGGTGTAACGGAGACAGGGATCCCGCAGATCTATCGGCCAGGGCATCCAAAGAGGCCCCTTCAGCTCCCTGCATCGAGGAATCCTGCCCCACCGCAAGGGTGACTACCCCGCCATGCCCTGCTTGACGGATCATCACCTCCCAAGTGCCAGGGATCCCTGGATCTGGCAGAAAAAAGAAGTTGCCCTGCGGATCAACAACCCCCTCCAGCCAGGGATCCTGCGGATTATCGGGGGAATAAACTCTCACCTGTGCCCCCGACATCGGCTCGCCCGAGTCAAATTTGGCGAAGATCCGGGTCGCCCCCACTTGGCTGTGGCTGAGCTCCACCCCATGAGCCCATACAGCAGGTGACTCAGACAACCCCGTCCAGACCGTCCCTATGACGACACAGCTGTAGAACAGTTTGATCGGATCCCGAAATAAGTTATTCATTGCAACACCACCACCCTCTCCAATGTCTAACAACTCGATCCACCAGCAAGGACATGATCTGCTTCAACAGACCAGCACTCCGGCTTAAATGGTCAAGTTGCTGACACGGCAATGGCCTTCCCCAACATGGCCCAACTCAGGCACAACCGTTTCCATCAGCAGCTTATAGTCTTCAGCCGATAACAGGTCAGCCAGCTCATCAGTGCTGACATCTAACTCCCCCTCCGTGGCAACTTCCGCCAAGGGGTCAAAGCCGAGCGCCAGTTGGTTGAAGTCATCATCTTTATCCGCCTCTCCAAACAGATGATCGAGGTGAAAAGTCGCCTGCACATCCGCTGTCTCACCCGCTGCCAGGATCCCTTTGCGATCATCCCCGATAAAATCACCACAGGTATAGGTCACCTCAGGGGAGAGCTTCAAGACGAAGTCCACCGTCTCACTCTCACGGGTGGCAGATCCAGCAAACACGATTGAATAGCCTGCCGCTGGGCCATCAGTGGCCTCTACCATCTGCCAAGAGATGGCGTTATAACGTCCGATTGGGGCAGTCACCGCTTCGATGAGAACACTGTTGTCATCACCCGCAACATCCTTCAAATCAACCGTCAGGGGTTCCTCCAATCCCACCTCCACGGTCGATTCCAAGTCATTGTCCGACAAGGCATCGAAGGGTGGCTCCGTTTGGTACGCTGTCACCTCCGCCAACGTCACATAGATGTGGTCAAAGCTGAGTTCCCAGCCATCTTTGCTGACTAGTCCCTCCACCGCCAAGTCTTCACCACTGGCTCGAAATTCTAGGGTGCCGGTTTCTGCTTGGGCCAGAACAGGCAGGGATCCCACGGCCATTATCAGAGCAGATAGGGCGGAGAGGGAGCTAAGAAGATTCAGCATGGTTAAACCCCAGAGGATGCAAATGGTGTAGCAGGCATCCTCCCAGCTAAGCATTTGTTCTTAGTTCTTTACAATGCCGGGGGGGGGTATGTCCCCGCCCACCACCAGGATTAGTCCCGCAGCACCGGATCAAGGACTGGGGCAACCGCCTGGGCGATTGCCAAGAGTCGGGCATCCCCTAACCTGGGGCCAACTAACGTGACGCCAACCGGCAGACCATTGGGGCCTTTTGCCCCAGGAATATTGATACACGGCACATGCAACAGCGTCCACATGCTGTTCATCACCGCATCGCCTGTTGTCTCCGATGGCCCCACCGGTGCCTCCCCAGGCGCGGACGGTGTCAGCACCACATCCAAGGCCTCCCCAAACAGCCCATCAAAGCGGGGCCGACAGGCGGCAGCATGATCCACCGCTTCCAGATACTGAGCCGGTGTGATGTTGTCCGAGTTCTCCACCCGGTTGCGGAAATCCTGATGCAGCAGCTCGTAATGCTCCAGATAGTCGGGCAAAAATTGCACCCGCGCCTCGCCATACATTACCGTCCGTTGGGCCGCATTCAACGTCTCAAATCCTGACGGCAGATCGAGATCCTGTACGATGGCTCCCGCCTCGGCCAATAGGGTGGCCGCTCGCTCGATTGCCGCAACGGTCTCGGGGGCAGCAAGGGGCCAGTTGTGGGTACGGGCTACACCTACTTTCAGGCCTTCCACCCGGATCTTGGGCAGGGAGTCCATGCCTACCACCCGAAAAGCATGGGCCACCAGAATCAAATCATCAGGGGATCGTCCATACCAACCCAGTGTGTCCAAGGTGGGGGAACAGTGCCGCGACCCCGGCCAAGCCACCGTGTCTCGGGTGGGCTTGAGGGCGTAAATTCCATTAAAACTGGCAGGTCGAATATGGGATCCCCCAGTCTGGGTGCCCAGCGCCAACGGCACCTGGCGATCTCCTACCGCTGCGCCTGACCCGGATGAGGATCCCCCTGGGGTGCGGGTGGGATCAAAGGGATTACGGGTCAAGGCCTTACGCCCGCCAGCAGCAAATTCCACTGTATCGGTCTTACCAAGGGCAAAGGCACCATTGGCTTTCAAAATCCGCACGATCTGAGCATCCTGGGCGGGCTGATGTCCGTCATAGATCGGCGAGTTATTGGTGGTGGGCATATCGCCGGTATCGATCATGTCCTTGACCCCAAAGGGCAAGCCGTGCAGTGGCCCCTTGGCTCCAGCATGAATCAACACTTTGTCCAGTTCGCGGGCTTTGCGGATGGCCAGGTCGGGATCGAGAAAGGCCCAGGCCTTGACGGCAACTTCCCGGGCTGCGATCCGAGCCAGGCAAGATCGGGTCAGCTCCTCAACCCCCAGTTCGCGAGTTGAAATCAGGGAGGCTGCTTCGGCAGCGGTCAGCTCATGGGGCTCCGTGGGCATAGTGGGCATGGCGTATCTCCTGATCGGTTATGGCGGCTCAGAATAACCCAAGGCAAAGCGCCCAACTGTACGTCAAGTACGCTCCTAGCCGTTCCACCCATTAAAAATTTGAATACTGCCAGGATCCCTAGCCCCATGGTGGGGTCAGCCGCATTACAAGCGCCGCCACCGTCTGCCATCGCGGTTGAGCATCTCTTCGGAGGCCTGTGGACCCCAGGTTCCGGCTTCGTAGCTATGTACCGGAGGAGCACCGCCACTGCCATTGACAGGGGATCCCCCTTCCCATGCG
>JBHJNR010000381.1:0-3100 GCA_050330615.1 Cyanophyceae cyanobacterium | reverse complement strand
GCGCCCCTTGGGTGATTACTCGTGAGGTGTTGACGGGGATCGTGTTGGGGATGATGTTGTGTCTGGCCTCTGCCCTCTGGTCTTTTGTGCTGCGTCGAGATCTCGGGGTCAGCATTATCGTCGGCATCAGCTCCCTATTGATCAGTGTTGTGGCCACGTTTTCGGGCACTGCGCTGCCATTTCTCTTTCGCTCTTTTAAGCTAGATCCCGCTTTGATGTCAGCCCCCTTCATCACCACTGCGGTGGATGTGCTTGGCATCTCGATCTATTTCTGGGTAGCCCGTTGGGTCTTGGGGTTGTAAAGCTCCTCCATCTAGTAACCCTTGATGGAGGCCTATCAACAGTTGGATATCCTTGAGAGTTGAACATCCTAGATAAGGGGCTTAGGCCCCCTAGCTAGTAGTTGGTCAATCGATGCCGTTGAGTACCCGTACTCTTTGAGAGAGATCTGTCTACCATTGGGATCTGTCTACCATTGGCCTAGCCAAACAAGGGGCTTAAGCCCCTTGCTCATAGTTGGTAAATTGATGCCGCTCAGGACTAGTTTTCTAGTCTAGGGAGGGTAGTTAGACAGGATGCTTAGGCTTCAGCTTTATCAGCTTCTACGTCGGCCTTGGCTGCTTTGGCAGCGCGCATTTCCTCTAGGATCTCCTCTGGTCGTTTGCCAGAACGCTGGGATCCCTGGGGCAGATCGTGGGGATCCATCACCCCTTTGGGCAGATAGGCAAACTCCCGCAGCGGGATAGCCGCCGGATCCTCGGTGACTTTGTAGGGCAAGCGACCCATGGCCACATGGTTGTAGTTGAGTTCATGCCGGTCAAAAGCAGCCAGCTCGTAATCTTCGGTCACGGATAGGCAGTTGGTGGGGCAAAACTCCACACAGTTGGCGCAGAAGATGCAGACGCCAAAGTCGATGCTGTAGCTGTAGAGCTCTTTCTTTTTCAGCTCAGGATTGAAAGCCCAATCCACCACCGGCAGGTCAATCGGGCAGACCCGCACACAGACTTCGCAGGAGATGCACTTATCAAACTCAAAGTGGATCCGACCGCGAAACCGCTCGGATGGGATCAGCTTTTCGTAGGGATATTGCACGGTGACGGGACGACGACCCATGTGGCTAAACACCACCCCGAAGCCCTGGCCAATATATTTGGCGGAGCTAACAGCATCGCTGACATAATCGCCGACTTGCTTGAGAAAACTCATATCTCGATCCCTTTTGCGTTCAACTTGCGTGCGAAAGACTGCAATGGTTCTGTGACCCTACCCTAGCCGCCAAAGGCAGCGGGAAAAACCAGCTTCAGGCCAGCGGTCAACAACAGATTGACAAAGGAGATGGGCAACAAAAACTTCCAGCCCAAGTCCAGCAGTTGGTCGATCCTCACCCGAGGCAATGTCCAACGGATGGTAATGGCGATGAAGATAAACACGAAGGCTTTGATCAGGGTCATGACAATGCCCAGTGAGGCAGCAATCACCTGAAAGATCGGGTTCATCACGGAGATATTGAGCAGATCGGCCACCATCTCAACCGGCACCACAAACGACCAACCGCCCAAGTAGAGCACCGCCGCCAACAGGGATCCCAACAGTAGGTTGGCATAGGATCCCAAAAAGAATAGCGCGAATTTCATGCCGGAATACTCGGTCTGGTAGCCGGCCACCAATTCTTCTTCTGCTTCGGGCAGGTCAAACGGGATCCGTTCGGTTTCAGCCAGGGCCGAGATCAAAAAGATGACGAAGCCAATCGGTTGCCGCCAGACGTTCCAGGACAGGATTCCTAAGCCCTGCTGCTGCTCGACAATGCCGATGGTGTCAAGACCATTGCTCATCAGTACCACCGCCAAAATGGACAAAGCCAAAGGCAGTTCATAGCTGATCGACTGAGCCGTGGCCCGCAATCCTCCCAGCAGCGAGTATTTGTTGTTGGAGGAATAGCCGGCCATCAACAACCCGATGGGCTGAATGCTGGAGATGGCAATCAAAAAGAACACCCCAATGCCGAGATTGGAGATCATCATGTTTTGGCCAAAGGGCACCACCAAGTAGCACAAAAAGACGGGCAAGAAGACCAACACCGGCCCCAGGGTAAACAGGATCGGATCGGCAAAAGCAGGCTGGATATCTTCTTTGGTCAACAGCTTGAGCCCATCCGCCAACGGCAACAGGATCCCATGCGGCCCTGCCATGTTGGGGCCAACTCGTTGCTGGGCCGCAGCAGAAATCTTGCGCTCTAGCCAGGTCAGCACCATCACCCCCAGGGTGGCGGCGGTGATCAGCAGCAACATCGGCAACGGCATCCAGAGCAGATGAGCCCAATCAGCCCCCAGCCCCAGGCTGATCAACGCCTGCTCTACGGTGGTTTTGAGGTCGATTCCTGCGTTCATACCTTCATCCCTAGTGGTCTGGCCTTGCGTGTGTAACTATCTGAATCGGGATCCTGGGGCTAAGTCAGCCGACCCCCCTTCATTTTTCTACATCTTTTCCGTTTTCACTAGCTTAATGCCGAAATGATCTGTTTTTTGACCAATTGGATGCCGAAACAGGCCATGATCTCAGTGCCGACCTCTTGAGATCCTCTTAGGATAGAGATTCTTCATCATGTTTGTTTAGGATCCCGCCATGTCTTTGCCCCTCGTCGCCATCGTGGGTCGCCCCAATGTGGGCAAGTCCACCCTCGTCAATCGTCTTGCTGGCGAACGGGCGGCCATTGTTTTTGATCAGCCCGGCGTGACACGCGATCGCCTCTATCGGGAGACGGAGTGGAATGGCCGACGTTTTCGAGTGGTGGATACAGGTGGCCTGATTTTTAATGACGACACCGAGTTTTTGCCCCACATTCGCGAACAGGCTATGTACGCCATGTCAGAGGCTCAGGCGGTGATCTTTGTGGTGGATGGCATTGAGGGGCCAACCGCTGCCGATGAGGAGATCGCCCAATGGTTGCGGCGGCACCCCCTGCCGACGGTCTTGGCGGTGAATAAATGTGAATCCGCCAAGATGGGGCTGTCACAGGCGGCTCAGTTTTGGGATCTGGGGTTGAGCGAGCCAATTCCCTGCTCTGGGATCCACGGTAATGGGGTGGCCGAAGTGTTGGATC
>JBHJNR010000380.1:0-2601 GCA_050330615.1 Cyanophyceae cyanobacterium | reverse complement strand
CCCAGGGGAGGTCACCAAGGCGAAGGATTCATTATCAATCTGGATCAGTCCCGTCACCTGTACCGAGCGGGCAAACTGTGCCGGATCCGGCGTCGGGGTAGCTGGACGCGGGAGAGGGGCGGGCACAGGGGGTTGGAGGGCGGATCCGGGTACAGTAGGCACCCCCAATGGCGGCAGGGGGAAGGGAGTGGGGGGCAAGAGCGGGAAGGCACCGGGATCCAATGGAGGAAGTTCAATGGCAGATAGGGCCGGAGCATCCACGGGGGCGAAGGGGTCAACCCGTCCCGACACGCTTAAGGCCCGCTGAGTTTCTTGCTCGGGATCCGCTGCGGGCAATAGATTGACTGCCTGCCGAGTGGAATCCAGCAAGGATCCAGATCTATCAGTGGCGGTCTGGCCAAATCCAGGCAAGGGATCCAGAGAGGCTAGGGCTTGCAGTTCAGTGGCTGCCAGCTCCATCGTGGCCTGCAAGTTTTGCTGCCATTGGCCGTTGGGGGCACGATCCATCACCACCCAATTGACCTGCCCACCCCGTTCCACCTGAATCTGGGCCCGATCGGGACTGAGCAGCATTGACCCGAGAATCCGGGATCCCTGGGGTAATAAGACTTGGGCGGCGTTTTCGGCTTCGGGTACCGACTGGGCCTCAGCCATAGGGCTGGACAGCAGTCCTCCTGCTAGGGCCACCCCAGCCACGAGGCTGAGTAATAGGGAACGAGTGAGCAAACCCGTGGAGCGCACTGGGGGTTTTAGCGACCGGGGGGCCAGCGATGCTTTGGTTGAGGACAATGACCCATTAGAGCAAGACATAAACTGACATCCCAAAGGACTACATAAAGCTGATTTAATCATTACCTTACCCAAAGATCTCCCCTGGGGCCACCGTTTTGATCTGGCTTAGATCCGTACTTGAGATGTCTCCTAGAGCTGGAATCTCCAGTGGTTTCAGCTGGTTCTGCCGAATCGAGGATCCCTCAGATGATCTTTGCGTGAGTAGGAGGCAGATCAGCTACGAAGGGTTGTAGGATTTGAGACAGCGGGGATCCGGGAGTGAAGCCTTTTCGGGCTGGCGGGGAAAGGCAAAAGCTGTTCGTTTGCAGACCTCCACCAACATCAGCATGAGGGGCACTTCGATCAGTACCCCCACCACCGTGGCTAGAGCCGCACCCGAATCCAGCCCAAACAGCACCACCGCCGTGGCAATCGCCACCTCAAAGTGATTGCTGGCCCCGATCAAAGCGGCAGGGGCGGCATCTTCGTAGGGCAGTTTCAGTTGGCGGGCAGCGGCATAGGTGAGGGTAAAGATCAGGAGGGTCTGGATCAACAGTGGCACCGCAATCAGCAGAATATGCAGGGGGTTCTCAACGATCAGATCGCCCTTAAAGGCAAAGAGCAGCACCAGGGTGACCAAGAGAGCTGTGATCGCCACAGGATTGAGGTACGTCAGGAATCTCGTCTCAAACCACTCGCGCCCCTTGGTCTTGAGCAGCCAATAGCGGGATCCCATGCCTGCCACCAGGGGCAATCCCACATAGACCAGCACCGACAACACAATGGTCTGCCACGGCACCGTCAGATCGTTGGCCTGCAACAGCCAGCGGCCCAAGGGGGCATAGAGAAACAGCATGGCCAGGGAGTTGACCGCCACCATCACCAAGGTGTGGCCCTGGTTGCCGTAGGACAGATAGCCCCACATCAACACCATTGCCGTACAGGGGGCGATCCCTAGCAGGATGGTTCCGGCGATGTAGGAGTTGCCCACGGAGACCTCCACCCCGCGAATGATCTCAGTGCCTGATAGCCAGGGGGCAAATAATCCCCCCAAGAAAAACTGGGCGATCACCACCATGGTGAAGGGCTTGATCAGCCAGTTCACCGCCAGGGTCAAGAGCACCGGCTTGGGGGATCCCAGGGCTTGTTTGGCCTGCCCAAAGTCAATCTTGACCATGATGGGATACATCATGAAAAACAGGCAGATGGCAATCGGGATCGAGATCTGGTAGATGCTGATGGCATCCAGAGCGACCGCTAGACCGGGCAGGATCCGACCTAGGGCGATGCCAGCGATGATGCACAGCACCACCCAGAGGGTGAGGTAGCGCTCAAAAAAGCTGAGTCCGATAGGTGGGGATAGCGGCTCTGGAGGGAGAGCCGGAGCTGTTGAATGAGAGTCAGTCATGAAAGTTTTTTGAAAGTCTGGGTCGATTAGCCCAGTGAGATCATCGCACATGGTGCCGAAGCAGGCAGGGGTCAGAGCCAAGGACATCCCGGCTAAAACTCTTGCTGGGTAGGGGTTGGCCGTGAGGAGTCTTTGGTGGCAAAGGATCCCAGGTTAGATCTGAAAAGGGAGAAACTGTGCAGGTGATGGGGTGGTGTGAGTGCTACTAAAGCCAAAATCCCGTGCTAAATTACTCATCAGCAACCCCAACTGGGTTCCCTCAAGCTAAATTCTTGCGTGAATAGTGCTCTTGATTTTTTTGTGGAGCTGGGCTTTGACGGTCTTTTGATCTCAGTCCCTCCATCCTGTCTTGAAGATCCGATCTGTCTGGATCTGCAGGATGTATGGGGGATACTCTGTCTAAAATTTTGAGGGGGAGTGGA
>JBHJNR010000379.1:0-2369 GCA_050330615.1 Cyanophyceae cyanobacterium | reverse complement strand
TCATCCAAGAGCGTGGCGTAAACCTCAGCCACCGAACAATCCATAAATCGTTCTGAATTGAGCCAGGCTAACACCTGCTGCTGTTCGGCCACCGACAGGGAGCGCGGCGGTTGAGGCCGCACCTTACGGGCAGACGACGTTGGCGGGCGACGCTGACGGTACAGGGTGGCTCGACTGACCCCTAACGCCAGGCAAGCCGGGGCAACGCCTACCTCCAGCGCCAGGGTCTCAGCGGCACGGGTTAGTCGGGCTCGTCGCAAGTGACCGGACTCAGGGAGATCCCCATTAACTGCGAGGCTTTTTTTTGGATATCGATGATCAGTTCGGCCTGCTGCAGGGTGTGGCGCAGACGTTGATTCTCTTGGCGCAATTGCTCCAGTTCTTTTTGAACCGGATGCGGAATCGTGGCTTTGCGGCCCCGTTTATTATCGGCCAGCGCTTGCAGTTGCCCCTGTTGTCGCTGGTGGCGCCAGGTACTCAACTGCGATGAGTACACAGTCCTTCCCGTCGCAGTAAGGCCCCGATTTGGCCCAGTTCGCTGCACCGCTCTGCCGCTTCAACCATCTCGAGTTTATAGGCGGCAGTGAATTGACGGCGCACAGGCTTTTCTAGAACCTCGGGATCTGGGCAGGTGGCTTTTCCATTGTTGTCATGATTCAAAAGCGACAAAGGCATAGATTCTGACATGGGGGGTAACCGTTCCTTCTACTCTAATTCGGACTGCCTTAGCTGTCTCATCTATTGTTGTCACAGTGGGGCCAAGTGGTGGCGGTCATCTCTATCCAACAAAGCCACAATCCCACTGGTATCGGCCAAAATCACGACTCTGACCACAGCAGCTCATCAACCCGCTCCGATAGATCCCCCCGCCCACTGGCTCCCAATCCTATCGACTGAGGCCGATACTTATGAAGATAATCCTCAATAGCCTCTTGGATAACAGCAGACTCCGGCTGTTGACGCTCCACCGCCAATGCTTGCAGTAAAGCCAACATCTCATCTGGCAACTCAATCATCCTCTGCATTGTTGGCGGCTCCTCTATGTTGTAACTGGATAGCCTGAGTAATATCCTCAAGGGTTACGTCCGACAGCCACTGTTGACGCTCCTTCGTATAGTCTCCCTTCCCGGTCTCAAACTGCTGGAGGAATCGCACCATCCCCACATACCCAAGTTCCTTAACCAACGCATCTAATCCACGCTGCCGCAATTCGGTTGTGTTCATCGTTATGGTTCCTCCCTTGGTTGCCCCATCAGCCACGACACCGGGTTATCCACTGTGACAGATACAGTCGCCGCCCGTCCCACTTGCCGTAGCAGCCTATCATCAACCGTCAAAAAGACATCAACCTGTCCCTGCTCGGCAGAAGCCACGTGCAAACTATCCAACAGTTGGAGCCCAAAGGATTGCAATGCTTGACCGCGCTGCATTAGTGTCTCGGCTAAGGGGATCCTAGCCTTAGCCACCTGCAATGACCTCAGCAATCGTTCCCGCCGGTCTGGATCTGGTATGGCCCGCATCTCAAACTCCACAACGTCGCTTGTGAGCAACAACCAGTCCCCTTTCTCACAACGACTTAGGATCAGTAGCACTGCCTCTGCCTCTAGCCGAATTCTCTCTTGGCTTTGGTCATCGAAGGGGCGATTCAAACAACAGACATCCAGATAAATCCGCCGCATGAATGGGATCCCTCACGCCACCATCGCCAAGCTGTGCCAGTCTAGCCCAGTAGGGAAACGCCTGCCGGATGCCCTCTACGTCCACCATTCCGCTCTTTCCCACCTGGATCCCCAGCTCCAGCACCTCGAACAGTCCGCCCGTCAACACCTGCCCTCCCCCAACGGCTTCACCCTGGTCAAATTCTCCCTGAACCAGCCCAAACTCTCCTATCTCACCTACCCCGACTTCGATACAGATCCCCATCCCTCTTTGCACCACAGCACCCAAGTGGACCTCAGCACCGGAGAGGTGAGCGAGCAGGATTACAGCACCCGCCCCAATCCCCCCATCCTGCACCGCAAAGAAACCTTCGTTGCCCCCGATTATCCTCACTTTGAGACCTTTCAAGCTCTAACCCAAGCCGAAGAACGCCACGGGCTCCTGAAAGACTCCCACCACATCGGCACTCAACAGGGCTGGAATGCTCGCCTGCAACAACATGGGATCCACATTCAAAATCATCAACTCAGCCGCTCCCCCCTCTCAGCCCCCACCATCCACCGCCACCGGGCCGCCATCGTCCGCCCCGACTTATCCAAACCCGTCCGGGTCGCCCTCGAAGCCGGGATCCTCACCACTACCACCACCTTCTTCGACTACGGCTGTGGCCACGGCAACGACCATCAACGGCTGGCCCGCCAAGGATTTGT
>JBHJNR010000378.1:0-5392 GCA_050330615.1 Cyanophyceae cyanobacterium | reverse complement strand
ATGGCCTAAAAACCCACCTGACCGCATCGTAACGACAGGCTTCAGTAGCGGTAATACGCTTGCCCAGGATAGTTCGGTAGTTCAGGGAAGCCGTTTTCTCCAACTGGCTGCCATTGCATAAGTCCATGAGAAATAGTGCAAACTTTATCAACCTGCGGAAGGCGGGTTGCTGCCTGGATAGCAGGAAACTGCTACGGGAGTCAGTGGAATGTGCTGTTAACCAGGCATTACCAAAACCTCCGGAGGCTGCGTAAGACCAATACTTTGCTTGCAAGGTGGAGGCAGCGGCTGTTGAAACAGGAAGCCCGTGCTGTATGCGTAGCATCAGCGTCGGGTACTTCACGGTAAGGCTTTCTGATTGTGGGAAACATCTAAGTAAGTAGGCGCAATTATTTTTAAGACAAGGGAATGGTAGTATAGCCCCTAGGCAGGGTGGTTGTCGCGTTTGCCCTCATCAGCATCTTTAGGTTATTTCAACCCAGCTACTTACTGCATAAAGGTGAGCACAGATTGAATCACAATATTGAAAATAGTGAAGAGGAGAAAGACGATTAACAGCCCAGACAACAGGGTAAACAGTCGCTTAAACTCCATCAATGCCTTCATTAGACTGTCGATATCATGTCCCTCTGTCAAAACAATGTCCCGGAAGGCTCCGGCTGCTTTGTAGATCCAGATACCAATCAGCAGATACATCACCGATTGGACCCCATTTTCAACAGCGGCTTGCCATGTACTGGTCACCAACCAATAGAGAGACCAAAAGATATCTAGCCCGCCAATGATGATGGCAAACAGGCCAACAAAGCGCATTTTGGCCGCCAAATCATTGAGTAACTGGTTCTGTTGGGTATCAAACTCGTACATAATCTCGTCTGAAAGCAACACCTCATTTTAGAGGGATGGGATCCCAGTATGCAGAGATGATCTCGCCACACACCAGGGATCCCAAGGTTGCTGGAGTAATTTTGCCGGACTAGCTCAGCCCTCAGGAGGACTTGCGAATAGCAACAATCTTGGCCCCTTGGCGCAATTCTCGCTGCATGGTCTCAGACAACTGATCAGCCGTGACGAAGATCTGCCGAGTAGACCGTCGTACCCGCGAGCTGGTGGCCAAAGCAGAGAGGGGATTTTTGAGGTTCGACAGTTCGATGCAGAACATCTCACCCCCACGACCCACCGGCGGTGGCCCCAGATAGACCGCCTGTGGGGCAGCAGTGGGGATCCGACGGATCGGGGGTGCATACCCCAAGCCCAAAGGCTGCATCAGCCTCGGGGAGATCCCCAAGGAGCGATCGTTGCTGGCATAGCCCCGATAGAGGGCAAACAGGTTGGTGAAATCGCGGGTGGAAAAGGCTGTGCGATACTCGAATCCACGGGCATAGGGAACGGTGTTCTCCCCAAATGACTCCAGGTATTCGGCACTATCCAGGTAAGAATCGATCTCGCCGTTGTGGCCTTTGCTCTGATACAGATCCAGGTGCTGGGCGATATCTTTGGTATCGGTTGGGGCGCGGCCCAGCAGATGCTTAAAGTTGAGTTCGATGGCCCGCGTCTGGGAATTGTTGTACATGAAGCGGTGCCGATAGGTGGCGGATTTGGCCACCGTCCGCACAAACTCACGCACCGTCAGGATCCCTTGGCGCAGCAGTGATTCGGCCCCTTTCAGCTCATCGGCATCAGACCCAAAGATGTAGTCATTGCCCAACACTTGGCGATAGACAGCACGGATCACCGCACTCAGTTGACTTTCAGAGGCATTGGCGCGCAATTCCAAGGGAGTGGCTTCAGCAACAGCACTCACCCCCAAACGGGCAGCAGCAGTAATAGCAGTCATAGGCAATCCTAGTCGAAGGTTTTTTCAAGGTAGATCTTTCGATCTCAGGGATCAGACAGGGGGCAATGCCATGATTTCCCCCAGGGACGAATACTCCTTGGCGGAGATATCTCTACCATTGGGTAGTTCAGCAAGGGGCTTAAGCCCCTTGTTTGTCGTTGGTAGATTGATGCCGCCGAGTACTAGGCGCGGCGGACGCTGACCACCTTGCCCCCACTTTTGACAATTCGCTGTAAGGTGCTAGATAGCTGATCACCACAGACAAACAGCCGTTGATTGGCCCGCCGATAGACTTTAGAGGTGGCCAAGCTAGAGGCAGGATTAAGCAGCCGCGTCACCTCTAAGCAGAACATGGCATCAGACCCACCCGTTGATGGCCCCAAGTGGCGGGAGGCGGGTGCCCCTGTCATGGCGGATCCCTGTTGAATAGCCGGAGGCATCCTGGTGCCCAAGGCACTCATCAACCGAGGCCGGGATCCCTGGGATCGATCATTGTTGGCATACCCGCCGTAGAGGGCAAACAGATTGGTGAAGTCTTGAGTGGTGTGCTGTCGTCGAAACTCAAAGCCACGGGCATAAGGAACCGTATTTTCTCCAAAGGCATCGAGATATTCACGACTATCTAAATAGCTGTCGATCTCGCCACTATGACCCTGGGCCTGATAGATATCCAAATGGCGCGCAATATCTTTGCCATCGGTGGGGGCACGACCCAGCAAATGCTTGAAGTTGAGTTCAATGGCCCGCGTTTGAGAATTGGCTTGAAAAAAGCGTCTTTTGTAGGCTTCAGACTTGGCCACCAGCCGCACAAATTCCCGTACTGTCAGGCTGCCTTGCCGCAGTAAAGACTCAGCACTCTGCAATTCGGCTCGATCGGATCCAAAGATGTGATCATTCCCCAACACCTGACGATAGACAGATTGGATCACACTATCCAATTGTCCTTCCGACAAATTAGCGCGGTACTCAGACGGGGTCGTTTGGGCCAAACCACTGATCCCGAGTCGCTCCGCCGCTGCTACAGCAGTCATGGGCTTTGCCTCCAGCATTTACAACAATTGTTGACAACAGTTACAAAAATCGTCTTATCCAAAAAACAAATGCGATACAGATGCAAAAAATGGCTCTAAAAATTGAGAACCCCCTCACCCCCCAGCCACTCCAAAAGTCAGCTGATGGGGCAAAGGGATCTCAAGATGAAGCTTAGCTGAGAGCGTTGATGGGGTAGTCGAGGTAGGTGTTGGCTTCGTTAGCCGCTTGGCCACTCAAGCCATGGTTGGACTTGATGTGGCGCAGGGCTTCGATGAACCAGCTGGGGGAAAGTTCAAAGGCAGTGTTGATCTCCCGAATCCCAGCCAATTGATACTCATCCATGGGGCCGGTGCCACCCGCCACGAGGCAGTAGGAGACATAGCGCAGGTAGTGACGCACATCACGGGCACACTTGGCTTTGCCCGCTTCATTCTGACACTGACCACCGGCTTGGGTGGTGTAGGGGAACTTGGCATAAACGGCCTCGGTGGCGTTACGCACCAAGTTGTCAGCATTAGCGGTCAGAGCTTTGGCGGCTTCCATGCTGGCAGCGGCCCGCTGAAAACGACCATTGATCGATTGCAGTTCGCCATTGCTCAAATAACGAGCTTGGCTATCAGCATTGGCGATGGCGTCAACGATAGGGGTTTGCATTCTCAGAATCTCCTGATTAAAAAATGAGAGCAGTTAAATCAATTTCAACGAAACCAAAGGGAACCTAAGCAAGAGGTGAGGCTTAGGCTACAGCAGCAGCAGCCCGATCAAAGTAGGTCTCGATCTCAGAGACCAAGGCGCTGCAATCGCCACGGGTGATGCCGCTGGGATCGTTCACAGCTGCCACAGCCGCTACTTTCATTTTCTGGATGCCATTGGCCACAGAGCTACCGGGGGTGCCCAGAGCTTGGTAGGTTTCGCGCAAACCGTTCAAGCACCGCTCGTTGAGGACGCTGGCATCGCCGGAGGCCACCGAGTAGGTGACGTAGCGCAAGATGATGTCCATGTCACGGATACAGGCTGCCACATTGCGGCTGGGGTAGGCAGGGCCACCGGGAGCATTCAATTGAGGCTCCTCGGCAAACAAGGCTTTGACAGCATTGGTGACGATGGCGGAGGCATTGCTGGTAAGGCGATTGACGGTATCCAAGCGCTTGTTGCCTTCAGTAATCACCTGTTGCAGAGCCGCAAATTCGCCCTCGCTCAAAAAAGCACCTTTGGAATCTGCTTGTGCGACGACTTTGCCAAAAACGTCATTCATGAGTAATTCTCCCGTTAGGAATCCAGGGCACATCGAATAATAGGAAGGAAACTTGAGACTTGCAGAGGTCAATGCTGGCTTAGGCAAAAAATATCAGCCTGCACAGGTCAGACTGATTATCGTAGCTATAGATAGTGGTGCTATTTACCCTGAAAACACAGCCTTTATTCGGTTTCCAGCTCTTGCTTTTTCCAGAAGACATATCGCTTGAGATTATAGGCTAAATTCCTGAGGCCGATGACTGCCTTAGCTCTAGTTTTTCCAATCACTTTGATGGTTTTACCTCCCATCTCATTCACCCAACTCCCAAAGTTGTGTTCAACTTTAGCTCTGATTTTTGACTTCTCTCGGTTTGTCACTTTTTGTTCTTCTGTCAACGGATTATCCCGATAACCTCTCTCATGAATATGACTCTCAAATCCCAGCAGGGATAGAACTATCTCTCGCACTTCACTTCGGTAGGCACTATCCCCCCATAGACCTTTATCTTCATTCTCGCTATCCAGTATTCCTCCCAGTATCTGTGAATCATGAACAGCAGCATCACTCACTTCATAGCAACGGATAAATCCATATTTCACATCAACATTAATATGATTCTTATATCCATAGTGAAACTGGCCGTTTTTGCTTGTCCATCTGGCATCAACGTCTTTCTGCCTAAGCTTTTTAGGATTGTCTTGCCATGAATCTGGAACTTTTCCAGCCTTGATTTGTGCATTTTCCTCTCTAGAGTTTCGTTGTCTTGGAACTGGGACTAGAGTGGCATCTACGATTTGTCCTGCCTGAGCTTGATAGCCACATGTCTGTAGATACTCATCAAATCGCTGGAATAAGTCTCGAACTAAATCCGATTGAGTTAGTTGCTCCCTAAACAGCCACACTGTGGTGGCATCGGGTACTTTATCTTCTAGACCTAGTCCTAAAAAACGCATGAAGGAGAGACGGTCGTTGACTTGGTACTCTAGTTCTGCGTCGCTGATATTGTAGAGTCGCTGAAGCATCAGCAATTTAAACATTAAGATGACATCCATTGGTTTGCGTCCCGCATGGCTTTTGCGAGTCTTCTGGTGGATGAGTTCTAGTGTCTGGCGAAAATCTTCCCAGGGGATGAGTCTATCTAACTCAATCAGGAAGTCTTTTTGTTCGGCTAACTTCTCCTGCCGGGACTGAAAGTCCCAAAAACCTTGTTGACTCATCTGGAGATGCTTTAGTGATATCAAATCCTGTCACATATCAGAAAAAATGTCTACCTGACAAGCTCTTTC
>JBHJNR010000377.1:0-2485 GCA_050330615.1 Cyanophyceae cyanobacterium | reverse complement strand
AATGACGTTATCTCGGATGAGGGGGATAACTGCCGTGAGTTATTGATCTTGATTGAGGGAAAGGCGGAGATCTCGATGTATGACAACAATCAGCTTGTGATCTCTAGTCTTTTGCCAGGGCAGATATTAGACGAGTTAGAAGTTCTTTCCCATGGACGGCAATCAGGACGGATTATGGCAATGGCTTCCCCGACTCGATTGCTTGCTGTTGCGGTTGATCAGCTAGACCAAATCCTCGAGCGGGATCCTGATCTGTCTCGGCGGATTTTAGAGTGGGAGGCTCGCCGTCTTCAGCAGGTGCTGCACAACAGTCTGGCCAGTCTACCTTAGCTGGACTAGTCACCGTCTGGCCTCTTCCCGAGAAGTCTTGACTTACCATTGTCTAGGTGGCAACGTTCTGCTGTTTCCAAACAGGCACTGCTACTCGCCAGATACTCTTCCTCTGCTTTTCGGATGGTTCTCAGGGCAAGAGTGTAGGCCCTCAAGAAGAGGCTCAATCACATTCAAGCCCAGGGATCCCATCAAGGATCCTTTTTTCATTCCCCTTTGCATACACCTGGACTCAATCGGATGGACATGACCCCTGATTTCTCTTCTCCGCAACCCTCTTCTGATCAGCCGCCGACGCAAACTCTAGAGGGGATGCCGATATTGTCGCTGTTCACCATGTTTCGGCTTGGCTTGGTGCAAATGAGCTTAGGCATCATGGCCATTTTGATGCTGGGGATCCTCAATCAAATCATGATCAACGATTTGGCTATCCCGGCCACCATTGTCGGAGGCAGTATTGCCATGTATCAGGTGGTGGCTCCATCGCGAGTTTGGTTTGGGCAACTGTCAGATCTCAAGCCGATATTGGGCTTGCATCGAACCCCCTATGTCTGGATTGGCACGGGTCTATTTACCGCTCTCTCCTTTGGCATCGTGCAGATCGTCTGGGGGCTGAATGCCAGTATTGAGGCGGTGGGCTGGACAGGGTTGAGCTATGCCTGGGTGGCTCTTTTGGCAGCAGCTTTTGCCGTGTATGGGCTCTGTGTGAGTTCCACCTCGACGCCCTTTTTTGCCCTACTCGTAGATAGTTCTGACGATAGTAATCGAGGCAAGTTGGTGGGTATTGTCTGGTCGATGTTGACCATTGGCATTGCCTTGGGAGCTGGAGTCGGGGGTGGTCTGCTGCGGGGGGTGGATCCCTCCACATTGCAGGATGCGATCAATCGTCTATTTAGCATTGTGCCCGCCTGTGTGTTTGGGCTAGTGGTGATCGCCACCTGGGGCATTGAGTCCAAATACTCTCGGTTCCAAGAGCGGGTACAGGCACAGGGATCCCTGCCAGAGCGCGAGGATCGGGTCACGTTGGGGCGGGCTTGGCGGGTGGTGAGTGCCAGCCGTCAGACAGGCATCTTTTTTGGCTTTTTGGTCCTGCTGATTCTGGGGATGTTTTTACAGCAGCCGATTTTGGAGCCATTTGGCCGCGAGGTGTTTGGGTTGGATGCCTCTGGTAGTGCGCTGCTCAATATCTACTGGAGTCTGGGTAGTTTGGTCAGCCTCAGTCTGAAGGGCTTTGTGTTTGTGCCCCGTTGGGGAAAGATTCCCATCGCCCGTTTGGGCTGTGGGCTGTTGATTGCCTCTCTGCTGGGCTTGGTCGCGTCGGGCTTCAGTGGCGATATCAATGTGTTGCGGTTGGCATTGGTATTCTTTGGGGTAGCTATTGGGGTGGCAACCGGGGGATCCATCAGTTTGATGTTGGATCTGACCACCCCCCGCACCTCTGGAACCTTCACCGGACTGTGGGGTCTGGCCCAGGCGATGGCCCAGGCGATTTCAACCCTCTTGGGGGGCGCACTGCTGGATCTGGGGCGATTGATTTTCGAGATTCCACGGTTGGCCTACGGTTTTCCCTTTGTGATTGAGATGTTGATTTTACTAGCCGCCATTGGGGTGTTGGGCCGAGTCAACGTGGAGCAGTTTCGAGCCGATACTCAGCGAGCCATCCTGGGATCCGAGGCAACTGAGCCAGAGACGGGATCCCTGGCTCTCAGCTCAGAGTCGGACTAGGGGTATGTTTTGTGTAAAATCCTCGCATGGATCCCAAAGCAGAAAGGGGCAATAAACACCTCATGGACTGACGCCGGAGCAAATCCAGAAACCCTGAGGATCCCTTGCTGACACTGGAGCCTTTGGGACCATTCATGATCAGAATGTATCACTTGCCTACCGGATTCAATGCGGCGATTGTGGTGATTCATCAGTTACCACGCACACGAGAAACCCTGTGGGTCAGGTTGTTAGGACGAGAGGGTTTTCAGAAGCGAGCGATTGATGAAGTGATTGGGTTGCCGACAGGGGATCCGAGTCGGAGTCGGGTATTGGAGCTATTAGGAAACTGGAAGATTATGCTAGATGAAAAGACGGAAGCCGAAAGAGAAGAGGAACGGGAGCTAATTATGAACTTGTCACCTGCTTATCTCAAATGGAAAGAAGAGAC
>JBHJNR010000376.1:0-11646 GCA_050330615.1 Cyanophyceae cyanobacterium | reverse complement strand
AGACTCTAAACGGACGTGGAGGAACGCATAAGTCTGGCTTGCCAGCAGCATCCGGTGAAGCGTCAACCTGTCGGGACGGTCAGCAATTGCAATTGCTATTGTTTGCCTAAACCGAATCCTCGGCCTTAAAGGCCGGGGAGGATGTCAAAGGCGTAACCCAGCGATAGCGGCTGTGGTGCTCCCAAAAGTTCCGTCAGAGCTGCCACCACCCGCTCTAGGCTTTCCGTGGTGGTACTGCGACCCAGACTCAACCGAATTCCCCCCTGAGCCAACTCGGCTGGGATCCCTAGGGCTAGCAAAGTCTGGCTGGCGGTGGTTCTACCCTGATGACAGGCGGATCCCGCACTGATGGCCAGCCCCAAGTGGCTTAGATGCTGCACCACCGAGCGGCCTGAGTGCCTCCGCACACAATAGCTTAGGTGATGGGGCAACCGTTGGGAGAGATCTTGGGATCCCACTCCGATCAGGGCAGGAAACTTTTGCAGGGCTTGGTGCAGTTGGGCCTGAAGTTGGCGTAGACGGGCTAATTCCAGACTCAGATCTCGGCGAGCCAGAACGGCGGCTTGTCCCAACCCCACGATCCCAGGCAGCGGCTGAGTCCCAGATCTTAATCCGTTCTCCTGCCCGCCCCCCAACAACAGCGGGTGCAACCCAGCCCGGAGCCTGGGGGAGATATAGAGAGCACCGATCCCTTGGGGGCCGTAGAACTTGTGGCCAGAGAGTGATAGCAAATCGATGGATGACTGATCTAGGCAGATCGGCAGCTTGCCCACCGTCTGCACAGCATCGCTATGGAATCGGATCCCACGCTCATGACAGAACGCCGCCAGCTCCTGAATCGGCTGGACGGTGCCAATCTCGTTTTGGCCGTGGATCACTGATACCAAAACGGTATTGGCCTGTAGGGATCCCGCCAGTGCATCCAGGGTGACATGCCCCTCAGTCGTGACCGGGATCCGACTGATCTGCCAGCCCAGTGCCGCTAGATCATCAGCGGTCTTGGAGATAGAGGAATGCTCCACCGCCGAAATCACCATATGCTGGGGTTGGGGATAGAGGCGGGCTATACCCCGCAAGGCCATAGTGTTGGACTCGGTGCCCCCAGACGTAAAAATGATGTCTTCGGGATTCGCCCCCAGCAGATCTGCCACTTGCCATCGAGCAGTCTCCATCGCCAGCGCAGCCCTCTCCCCCCAGCCATGCAAACTAGAGGGATTGCCCCAACTCAGGGTCATAGCCGCCCTCATCGCCTCGATCACCTCAGGATGAGGGGGCGTTGTGGCGCTGTGATCGAGATAAAGGGCATCGTCCAGCATGAGTGATCGGGGGGCAAAGGGGAAATCTCAATTGATTGTAGCCAGAGAATCGGGATCCCTGAGTGCTTAGACTTGATCACTGATCCGAACAACCTCCAGGATCCAGGCTAGAGCCTAGAGACCAGACCTATTCCTCGGTATAAGCTTTGTCATAGGGAGACCTCTCCGCAAATAGCCCAAAGATTGGGCCTAAGACCCCCCCCACCACAAATCCGCCTGCATGTGCCCAGTAGGCGATGCCGCCACTCTCCATGCCAATTGTGGTGGAGACATTGAGGCTGACCAGCCCATAAAAAGCCTGCTGCACAAACCAGAACCCCAAAAACACCCAAGCGGGCAGCTCAAAGGTGGGCCAAAAGAATCCCAAGGGCACCAGGGTCAAGACTTTGGCTTTGGGGAAGCGGAGGATATAAGCTCCCAAGACCCCAGCAATCGCGCCACTAGCTCCCAAGCTAGGAATGGAGGAAGCAGGATCAAAATACCACTGTGCTAAGGAGGCTAGGGCTCCACAGCCCAAATAAAAGATGGGGAAGCGAAAATGGCCTAGTCGATCCTCGACGTTGTTGCCAAACACCCACAAAAACAGCATGTTACCGGCAATATGAAAGAAGCCGCCATGTAAAAACTGAGCAGTGATCAGCGTGATCCACTCTGGTGGTCGACTAGGATCTGTCATTTGTCCGGCAAATGCCGCCGTCAGCTGACTGGGGATCACCGCCCAAGTCTCAAAAAAGGCCTGTAGGTCGGCAGAACTGAGGGTCAGCTCATATAAAAAGACGATGACGTTGATACCCAAGATAATGTAGGTCACCACAGGGGTGAGCACAGTGGGGTTACGGTCGCGCAGAGGTACCAAAGGCGATCTCCAAAGAAGCAGGCAGGCATATCTAGCCTAACCTGTGGCACTGCCTGCCTTGTCTGCTGATGTTTTCAGGATCGCCTCTACCATCCCGATATCAACCCGCCGATACCATTGATCGGGTGGCAACAGTACCATCGGCCCACTGCCACAGCGACCCAAGCAACCACTGGCGATAATCTCAACAGGTTGGTCAGTCGAGTGTGTGGCAACAACAGCCCGAAAGGCAGCTAGCACCTGCCGGGATCCCTGACGGGTGCAGGAGTGATTTTGGCAGATCAGCACCTGCTGAACTGCAGGATTGGGGCTGGGATTGGTCATTATGCTCCCACCACTCTCAACCTACAACGTCTCAAGCCACCATCACTTGACTTCCACGGCCTCGGTCGATGAGAGTTCCCCAGATTCGTGGGCAGAAGATTCACGATCAGAAGATTCACGACCAGAAGGTTCCTGGACAGATCCGGCCTCTTGGAAGTCCAGACTGGGATAGATATTGACATCCACAGCTGTTTCAGAATTGGGATCCTTGCGCTGCGAAAAGCCCCAGACAAAAGCCCCGACGATCACCGCTAGCATCACCCATTCCGGGATCTCCAGATCGGGCAGCAGCACATTAAACATCATCCGACCGCCCACCACCGCGATCATGAAGTAGGCAGCATCTTCGAGGCGACCAAACTCATCCAACCAACGCAAGAAAAACGAGGCCATATACCGCATCAGGATAATGCCGAGAATGCCGCCCGTGATGATCACCCAGGGTTTAGGCGAAACGGCTATCGAGGCGGCGATGCTGTCGAAGGAAAACACCAGATCGGTCATCTCCACCAGCAGAATAGTCTGCCAAAAATTGGCACTGCTGGGGATCCTATTCTCATCGTCCTCATCGTCTTGACGAAAATGCTGAAAGGCCAACCACAACAGATAGGCAGCCCCAATCACCTTGGCGGGCCAATAATCGAGCAGCCATGTGGCCGTCAGCACGATCAAGATCCGAAAGCCAAATGCCCCCACCATCCCCCAGCGCAAAGCCCGATTTTGCTCCTGTTGATTGGGCAGGTGTTTGACCAGCGCTGCCAAGGCTACAGCATTATCTGCAGATAGCGCCGCCTCCAACAACACCAGAGCCGCGATCACCACCAGGTCTGTCCAAGTGAGGGACGCGATCACACCCTGAGCAATGGTTTGCAAGGTTTCCATCATGATTGAGAATCAGCCCTCAAAAGTTTACAGAGTGTCACAATCACCTCTCTGTTCGAGTATAGCCCGCACATCCCAGGATTCGGGACAGGATAAAGGTCTTAGGTCTTCCTATCTTCTCGGGTTGCTCAGGTTGGGGGATTGTGGTAGGAGATTAACGTCTCTATGATGCTCTGATTATGAGTGAGGATCTGCGTCTGTCGGCACACCCTGATCCTGGAAAACCTGATCCAGCAAGATCGGTTCCAACCGCTGAGCAATCGCCTCGATCCAAGCTTGATCGGATACCGTCAACGTCCGGGGCCGATTGGTGCCCATGATCATCACCCCGAGGGATCCAATCGGCTGACAGAGCAGCGAAGCGGTATTGACGGGCATAAGGGCATCAGTAAACTCACCCTTCGCCGGATAGAGCTTCAGATCCACCAGATAGATCGCCCGTCCTGTCTGCATGGCCCGTCGACCAATAGCCCCTGGTTCCCACGCGGGGACAGATCGAACGGGATCCTCGGTAGGCAGGATGCCCCGCTGGAGCAGCACCTTGCCCTGATACCACACCACCAACGACTGAACGGCGGTCAGGGTCAGTACCGTATGAGAAGCCCAGCCTAAGTCCACCTGCTGAGAAGTCTCTAGATCTGGAGCAAGCCAGAATCTGGGGCTCCCTTCTAGCTCCACTGCCGCTGGGGGCAAGGGCTGAATCTGCTGCCACAAAAGCCCCGTTAAGATCAGCACTGCACTGAGCAGGATCCCCAGCGCATCGGCGCGAGATTGGCTGTTGACGAGATCGGGGGTGAAGGCCAGTCGATTGCCCATCAGCAGAAGCCCCCCCAGGATCCCAGCCGCTAGGGGTAGCCGCCTGACCAGGGATCCCTGTTCGGACATCACTGTTGTCTCCGGGTGAGGAGTTGTTGACATACTCATCCAACCAACCTGACGGTATGGTTGGAGATTCCTTGGGTCGCCCCAAAGATTTCCTGCTTCACAGTCAGCCAGCTAGACTGAGTGACCCCAGCCCCCGCCGCCTCGACTCCACAGGCATTTTCAGTTCCCCGTTGCCCACGGGTACAGATAACTTGAGCCGCCGCCACATCACGGGCCTTGATTGACCCGCACTCATGGCAGTGATGGATCCGAGTCGATAAGTCCTTGCGAACCTCAGCCCCACAATCCGGGCATTCCTGGGATGTGCCACGGGGATCAACCTTGGCGTAATACACATCCCGCTTGAGGCACACCCATGGCAGGATCTGGTGCGTGAATTGACCCAGCCCCGCATCTAGCGTGTGCTTACCCAGCATCCCCTTGGCCATGATGCGGAAGTCTAAGTCCTCCACAAACACCATCCCCGCATTACCACAGAGATGGTGGGCCAGCTTGAAATGCCAGTCCTTGCGGGTATCGGTGATGCGCTGATGAACCCTGCCAATCTTCTTCTGGAGTTTATGCCAGTTGTTCGACCTCTTGCGCTTTGTTTTGAGTCTGCGTTGCAGCAATTTCAGCTTGCCGTGCAGCTCATTAAAAAAGCGAGGTCGCTTGACCTGTTCTCCATCAGATGTTGAAAGGAAATACTCCAGACCCACATCAACACCCACCGGATGACCATGAGGTTGAGGGGCGGGAATGTTGATATCGGCCTCAATGCTCAGCATGACGAAGTAGCCGGATGCCTTACGAACAATCCGTGCTTGCTTCACCTGAAACAAATCAGGGATCCCTCGTGACCAACGCACCTTAACCGCTCCCAATTGGGGCAGTCTAATTCCATCTGGGGTGAGGCAGTTCTTGAGCATCTGCGGGAACACAAATGACCGCATCCGATTCGGCTTTTTGAACCTGGGAAATCCAGAGCGCTTAAGCCGCCATGACTCCCATGCACCATCCAGCTTCCTGAGAACCTGCTGAAGCACTTGAGCGTTAACGGTCTTGAGCCTGGGGAAATCAGCCTTGGCGGCAGTTAGTCGCTTTGCTTGGACGTGGTAAGTAGGGAACGGTGCATCTGCTGGCAGGATAAACTCCTGCCGAATCGAACAAGCGTTGACGAGGCACTTGCGGGAATCCAGCCAGTTTTTGCGTTCCCGCAGGGCAAAGTTCCAGACATTGCGGCACACATCAAGGGTGTTCTCAATCTCTGAAACCTGCTCAGCAGTGGGCTCTAGCTTAAATCCCCACGTCATGTTTAGCATATCTACACTGTAGAATACTTTTGTGTAGATTGTAGATTTTTGGGGCATTGAACCCCTCAATCTAGGCGCCCTCCACCACCAGCCCAATCAAAGATTATGGCTGGTGTACTGGTCGCTTCCTGATAGGGACGAAAACTACCAGCTAGGTCTCATGGGATCCCCTGCTGATAAGCTTCTACTTAGCCTTCTACCATGCTGGCATAGGCTTCAGCCGTCATGGTGTCATCCAAATCTTCTGGATCGCTGATTCGCACCTTTAGCAACCAGCCATCTCCATAGGGATCATCGGCAATGCTCTCGGGACTGTCCACCACCGCACTGTTCACCGCAATTACCTCACCCGACAGGGGGGCATACAGATCTTCGACGGCTTTAACGGATTCCACCGAACCAAAGGTATCCCCTTTCACCAGCTCGGATCCCTCTTCTGGCAAACCCACAAAGACAATGTCCCCCAGTTGATCCACTGCATAGGCCGTGATCCCCAACGTAGCGATATCATCCTCGACCCGGAGATACTCATGAGAGTCAACGTATTTCAAGTTAGGGGGGTAATCGAGAGCCATACGTCTGAACCTTATGTCGGTAGCTTGTGCTTGAATCGTGTTCTGGGGTCTGAGTGGTCAAATCTGAGTGGCCTGAGTGGGGAGAGAGAGAGGAAAACACGGGTCAAACCCGTACCCTCAGATACTCCGAGACCTGGCTCATTCTTGACTCTGGCTAGCCTACCATGTTAGTTCCTCTCCTGAGATCATCCCTTTGGATGCCTATGAGTCCCTGTCTTCAACGCTTCGCGGCTCTTAACTCTAACCCCCAAACCTAGCCCCAAACTTACATGGATCGTCCTGCTCATGCGCGGGCGGGTTTCGGCCTGCTCTGGCGTAGCCTTCACCTCTGGTGGTATTCCTTCAAAACAGCCTTTCCCCTCGGGGCTGTTGCCTATAGCTGGTATTTCCTCACGGCGATCTGGTGGGGGCTGCTGGGTCTCTTCCTGGTTTTGAGCTTGCGCCAAGGGATCCCATTGTTGGGGGCTTTACCGATTCCTGGCTGGCTGCGCTGGCTGGAGGTGCACCGGATTGGGCTAGGCTTCGTGGCTTTGGGCTGGACGCCGATCGCCTTTATGGGACTGGCTCAATCGCTGGTGGTGGCAGGATCCCTGACCCGGTTGGCCATCTCTGCACTAGATCATCTGCCAGAACGGAGTCCTTCTGCCCAGCGGCAAGCGGGTCTGCGGCGGGGGGCTTTGTTGCACCTGACGATGCAGACGGGGCTGTCGCTGCTGCTGTTTGGACTGGTTTTGGTGATTTTGGGGGGGGCGCTGCTGGCGTTGATCCTCAGCATCACTGCGGGCTGGACAGTGGCCTCTAGCCAAGGTGCCATCAATGCTGATGCCGTGGGATCCTCGGTGTTGCAGGTGGGCTTGATCAGCGCTGGGGCTATTGGGGTGTTAGTGATCGCTTGGCCCTTGCTGTGGGTGGTGAGTCGCTGGTGGGTGGCGGAGGTGATCGTGGTGGTGGATCCAGAAGCCCTGGCCAGCACCAGTCCCTTTGAGAGCTGGGAACTGAGCCAGGGATCGGTGAGCAAGATCCTAGCGGTGGTGGTGGCGATGAGCGTGATGACACTGTCCCTTCAGGTGGGCCTGATCGGGCTGCCCCTCTGGCTGTCTCAGGCTTGGGAGGGGGGTGGTTTGACTGACAGTATGCGTCTGGTAGCCGTGGTTTTGGCCTGGATCTTGGGGGGTGGGCTGACCTTACCTCTCTGGCAAAATCTCAAGGCGGCGGTCTACTTGGATCTCTGTACCCGTCGTTCTCTTGAGGATCCCTCCGAAGTTTAGTCTCGATCCTGAGACGGTTAAGATACCGGATCTGATGATGTCAGCAGCGATTGTAGGGTGGCCAGATACTCGTCGATATTGCGTTGATTGCCGCCAAAGTCATACTCGCCCATGCGACCCACCGATTCAACGGCCACCACCGTCCGGCTGGGATCCTGGTTGTCTGGCGTCACAGAAACGGTGATATCGTCCACAAACTTGAAGAACTTGGTGCGGGAGATGCCTTTGACCTGATTTGGGGTGGCACCGTTCCCCTGTAGCAACTCACCCCGATCCCACTGTTGAAAGGCTTGGGGAGCCGCTGCCATCACCGCCTCTGTGGAATACTCCACCACGATCTCTTGCCGAGCCTGGTTACCCGAGGATCCTGCGGCAAAGCTGGGTAAGGCCATGAGCATGACTCCCAAAAACGCGATACCTACCATCACAAGCACTCCTTTCCAGACTGAAGATCTGATTGACGAAGAAACCATGGGTTACACTCCTGCTATTTCATTAACATCTGGCCTCAGGGGCATCGGATCCCCACACCCCGCCAGTCCTCTCCTCAGCATAGGATCCCAATAGTGGGTCTGGGAGATTTGGACTGCATGAAGGCAGCAGTCACCTGCTAGGGTTGGGGATGATGTGTTGAGGGGACTGAGCGTTTTGGTCATGAGGTTTTGCTACGGGATCCTGGGAGTGGGACTAGTGGGACTATGGATCCTGGCTGGATGTGGGGATCCTAATGTGCCCTTGACCAGCCCCCCCAACAACGAATTTCGGGTCTCGACGCCACGCCCCCCTCGGATTGATAGAACCCCTACCCCGACTCCGACTCCAACACCGACCCCCCCACCAGACCCTGATCAGGCCTCGCTGGCCACCTTGACTGCCCGTTTCTTAGGGATCCCTTGGCAAGATCCAGAGCCACCCCCGTCGTTGCTAGAAATCACGGCCCGCTATTGGGGGATCCCGATCCCGACTCCTCAGCCCCAAGAGACATCTCCGGGGGCGGATGCTCTTCCCTCGGAACTCACGGAGGGGCTGCTCACTCCTGAACAATTGGAGGGTCTTGATCTTGCCATCTTGGAGGAGCTGGGACTTGATCTAGAGACTTTGGATGCAGAAGATCTGGAAGCCCTAGATTTAGAAAATCTGGATCTAGAGAACCTAGATCTGGAGGCGTTAGATCTGGAGTCCTTGGGGATCTCAGAAGAAACGGTGAGGACGCTTTTGGATAACCTCAGCCCTGAAGATATTCAGAATCTGCTCAATCTGGGATCCCAATTTGGCATTGATGGCGGTGCTTTGCTGTCCCCCACTCCCGAAACCTCACCGACAGCGCAGCCCTAACAATCCGTTGTCCTAGTCTCTCTGTAGATCTCTCTCAGAAGATCTCCATCAGCTGAAAACAAACTCCTCAAATGCTGCTGCCACCCCATGCTGATCGATGGTGGGAGCGACCCAATTGGCTTGGGCTTGGATATCGGGGGTTGCATTGCCCATCGCCACCCCAATCCCGGCATAGGCCAGCATCTCGATGTCGTTATCGCTGTCGCCAATGGTCATCACCTGATGAGGTTGCAGCCCCAATACCTCCTCCGCCAGATAACGCACTGCGGTGCCTTTATTCACGATCGGATGGGTGGCCTCCAAAAACGTGGGCACTGAACGGGTCAGATAGAGCTGATCGGCGGGGAATTGATCCCGCATCACCGCCTGTATCTCTAGGATCAGATCGGTGTCCTCAGACATGGCCAACACTTTGGTGGGATCCGCTGCTAGGGATCCATCCTCTGGCAAGACATGGATCGGCACCTGCGAACGTTCCGCATAGGCCAGACTCAGGGGGTTGAGTTCCTGAACATACAGCTCATCGTCGATGTAAGTATGAACGATCAGGGGATGGCGACGAAAAGATTGGATCAGAACCTGAGCCAAATCACGCGGGATGGCCCAATGGCGATAGACCTTGTCCCCATCTGGATGTTTGATCAAGGCTCCCTGATAGGAACACAGAGGGGTATTGGCGGCGATGGTGTGATGAAAGCGCACAGCGGAACGATACATGCGGCCTGTGGCGATGCCCACATGGATCCCTTGCTTGAGTGCTTTAGCAATGGCAGCAATCACCACCGGATCCACCTGATTGGACTGGCCAGATAGGGTGCCATCAATGTCGATCATGACCAGACGGATATCAGCGGTGGTGGCTGGTTCTGAGGAGGACGGGGCAGTAACGGACGATGTCATGACAAGGGGATCCCAGAGGTAAACCTCCCAGACGTTATCACAAAAGTTTACGACGAGGGAGGGTCGGATTTTTCAAGCAGGGATCCCGTCTAATCCATCCCCATCGCCTTGATGATTGACTTCAGATCCGGTTCGACCCCCGTTTGGATCTGGGCATGGCTGTGCAAAATGGCAGTCTCGGGATCCTTGAGGCCATTGCCAGTCAAGACACAGACAATGCGGGCGTGGGCGGGCACCTGATCGCGATATTTGAGCAGGCCAGCCACAGAAGCAGCACTGGCAGGTTCACAAAACACACCACAACTGCGGGCCAGGAGGCGATAGGCATCCAAGATCTCATCATCGGTGACGCTATCGATGGTGCCGTGGCTGGCCTGGTAGGAGGCTTTGGCCCGTACCCAACTGGCAGGATTACCGATACGGATGGCGGTGGCAATGGTTTCGGGGTGCTCGATGACCTGATTGCGGACAATGGCGGCGGATCCCTCGGCCTCAAACCCCATCATGCGGGGGCGACGGGTGGCTTTTTTGTGCTGGTAGTAGTGGCAAAAACCCATCCAGTAGGCGGTGATATTGCCCGCATTACCCACTGGGATACACAGCCAATCGGGGGCATCCCCCAGCGAATCCACCACCTCAAAGGCTGCGGTCTTTTGACCCTCCAGCCGGTAGCGGTTGACAGAGTTGACCAAGGCCACCGGGTACTTCTCCGTCAGCTGCCGCACCATCGCCAAGGCTTTGTCAAAGTTGTCCTTGATGGCGATGATCTCAGCCCCGTACATCAGGGTTTGGGCCAGTTTACCCTTGGCCACATAGCCATCGGGAATCACCACATAGGCTTTCATATTGCCTTGGGCGGCGTAGGCGGCAGCGGCTGCAGAAGTATTGCCGGTGCTGGCGCAGATGATGGCGCTGGCTCCGGCCTCTTTGGCCTTGGAAACCGCCATCGTCATGCCGCGATCCTTAAAGCTACCGGTGGGGTTGAGGCCATCGTATTTGAGATAGACCTCGCAGGGCTTGCCCATCCGCTCCGCAATGGCAGGAGCCGCAATCAGAGGAGTATTGCCCTCACACAGGCTCACCACAGGGGTGGCATCCGTAACGGGCAACCACTGGGCATAGTGGTGAATCAGTCCCGGCCAATGGCGGGATCCCAGTTTGGGTGGACTCAAGGGGCCGGGTTCGCTCAAGGTCAGCATGTCAAAAGGGCAGATTAAAATGGCTTGGGATAGGGGTGATCAGAGCTGTCCACCGCTTATCTTTACTAACTCTATCCTGAAGCCTTCCTGATCAAGGAGAATCCCGATTCAAGTAGGAATTCCTCACATAGCCCTATCCCTATAAATCGATGGGAGCAGCCGAGTCGGAATGGACGAAATCAGCACAAGACATCATCTGCTTTTCCCAGGGATCCCGCTCTCTTCCCCTGGTTTTGTGGGCCACTCCAGCACCTCATCCCTTGACAGCGGCCGACAGGTGAGGGATGAAGAAAAGGTAAATAACTATTTGGGTTGAGGAAATCATGGCGATCAAGCGCGGATCAATGGTGCGAGCGGTGCGTGAGAAGCTGCAAAATAGCCTGGAGGCACAGGCCAACGATGCCATGATTCCCGAGTATGTATTCACCACTCGGGGAGAGGTGATCGAGGTGAAGGAGGACTATGCCCAAATCAAGTTTGGAGCGGTGCCAACTCCCCCCGTCTGGTTACGTGTGGATCAACTGGAAGACTTTCCGGCTTGATTTCTAGCTTAGGAGTGAGCAGTACCCAGTCTGTTGGCCTAGGTAACAGCCGGGCTGAGTCTGACCCTCTTTGCTCCCGCTCAGGTTTTATCCCGCTCAGGTTCAGGACTATCCCCGCCCCGCCCGTCCCTTAGATGGGATCCCATCCGCCGCGGTCACTCAGGAGTAACGTCAGTGGAGGCAGAAGACACCACCTCATCCTCTTCATATCCAGTTCCCACGCGGGAAGCTCTCCGGCAACGACGACAGTTGTTACAGCAGCAGCGACGGTC
>JBHJNR010000375.1:0-15287 GCA_050330615.1 Cyanophyceae cyanobacterium | reverse complement strand
CGCAGTCTCAAGCAAAAGGCGAAGCGGGCCTCAATGAATCCTGACTATATGCTCTCTGTCCTTGCTGCAGGGTTGGCAACTTAGCACATTTTCTTGATGTTTTTCTTGCGCTTACCCTGATCCCTCATCCCTCAATAGACATGATTGAATCAGACTTGATTACCACAGACTTGATCGAACCACATTAGACAAAAGGGATCCCTAGCTCAAAACTCAGGGATCCCTTTTGCTTGTTTTCAACTTGGCTTTAACGATAGGCGCTTAAGAGGAGAACCTCTCAATCATCACAGGCGATACTCAACGCCACTGATTTCATCAATGGTACGGATCACACCCCAATACTCTTCGTAAGTGATGGGGATAAACTGCTCTTCACCACTTTGGCCAAACTCCTCCTCCATCTTAGTGCCTTCCCAGTTAAAGGAGAAGAAAGCTTCTTGGACTTTCTCAGCCACTTCAGGATCCAGGTTATAGACGGTACCATACCCAGTGGTGGGGAACGTCTCAGACTTATAGATAGTGCGGAATGCAGCGGCATCTACATCGCCACGAGCAGCCATCCGGGTCAAGACTGAATTTGCAATGGCAGCAACTTCATAGTCTTCATTCAGCACTCCCAAGATGGAGTTTTCGTGGCTACCGGAGAAAGCTGTGTCATAGTCTTCTCCAGCCACCATTTCAAACTCAGCTTGAAGCAAAGCAGACGGAGCTTTGAATCCAGAGTTAGAGGTCTCGGATGTAAAGGCCATTTGACGACCACGGACATCCTCAAGGGTCTCGATCTCGCTGTCAGCAGCCACGATGATTTCCATCTCGTAGCCAAAGGATCCATCTTTGCCCGCCATCATGGCAAAGGGACGGAATCCAACCGCGTTAACGGCTAAGGGGTTAGAACCAGTGTTAAACCCGGTGACATGTAAACGGCCCGCCCGCATCGCTTCCAATTGAGCCGCATTGGACCCTACCCCAAAGAATTCCACTTCTTTGCCAGTCACTTCGGAGAGGTGCTCCAAAAACTCTGCCCACACATCCGCATAAGTCGCGGGATCCTCTACGGGGGTGTAGGCAAAAATCAGGGTATCGGGATTGATCCACTCACTGGGATCCTCGGGCACATCAGCCACCAAATCCCCATCGGCGTCACAAAAACGCTCATCCATCTGAGGGGGACGGGGGCAGTCTTGGGCCAAACCGGGAGCTGCCAGCAAGGTAGCCGCACCGGCCACAGCCGCCAAGCCTAAACTCACTGAACGACGGGAAAACAAATCAAACATGGATAGAATCTCCTGAAAATGCCATCGGATAACCCCAGACAATCGGTTCGGCTCTAGCGACCCTAGACAGGGATCCCTGTGGGGCTGAGAATCTCGACCATCTTTGTCTAGGTCTAGAACGTGTCCAGAAAACGAGTCTCGTTAGTCAGCCACACCCTATCAGGCCATGATTAAGCCCACATCAAGAGAAGGTTAAGGATAGTCAAAGGCGTTCTAGTTCAGTGGATTGGATGAGATTAGGAACAGCCTGAGAACTGGTTAGGAAGCATAGGCAGCAGGCTCTCAGCCTGTTTTGATCGCTAGGTCACCCTGGAACCATCGGATGTCGCATTGCGCCTCAAAAAATGTATCTAAAAGCACAAATAATGGGCGAGTCCCTCTCTAGGATGTGTTGAGCCAAATGGGATCACCCCCCCCACAGAAGGAGAACAGTATGCCATCAACCCCCCAAGATGTAATGCAGATGATCAAGGACAACAATGTCCAGATCGTCGACCTGAAGTTTATCGACTTGCCGGGTATCTGGCAGCACTGCTCTTACCACATCAGCCAAATTGATGAGGAGACCTTCACCACAGGGATGCCCTTTGATGGATCCAGCATTCGGGGCTGGAAAACCATCAACGAGTCCGACATGCTCAAGATCCCTGACCCCGCCACCGCATGGATCGAGCCGTTCTGCGAAGTGCCCACCCTCAGCATGACTTGCAGCATCAGCGAGCCTCGCACCGGCCTACCCTATGCCCGCTGCCCCCGTAGCTTGGCCGCCCGTGCGGTTAGCTACCTCAGCACCACCGGCATTGCCGACACCGCCTACTTTGGCCCTGAAGCTGAGTTTTTCTTATTTGATGATGTCCGGTTTGACCAAAACCAGCACAGCGCCTACTACTACGTTGATTCCATCGAAGGCCGTTGGAACTCGGGCCGCGAAGAAGCCGGTGGCAACTTGGGCTACAAGCCCCGTTACAAAGAGGGCTACTTCCCCGTTCCCCCCACCGATACCCAGCAGGACATCCGCACCGAGATGCTGTTGACCATGGGCAAGTGTGGTGTACCCATCGAAAAGCATCACCACGAAGTTGCTTCGGGTGGCCAAGCAGAATTGGGCTTCCGGTTTGCTGACATGGTCAGTGCCGCCGACTATCTGATGGTCTACAAGTATGTGATCAAAAATGTGGCCCGCAAGTACGGCAAGACCGTCACCTTCATGCCCAAGCCTGTGTTTAACGACAACGGCAGCGGTATGCACACCCACCAGTCCCTCTGGACGAATGGTCAGCCGCTATTCTTTGGTGACCAGTACGCCAACTTGAGCCAGACCGCCCTGTGGAACATCGGTGGATTGCTGAAGCACGCCCCCGCGTTGTTGGCTTTCACCAACCCCTCTACCAACTCCTACAAACGGTTGGTGCCTGGGTTTGAAGCTCCGGTCAACCTGGCCTATTCTCAGGGCAACCGCTCCGCCTCTGTGCGGATCCCCATCTCGGGGAGCAATCCCAAGGCCAAGCGCCTGGAGTTCCGCTGTCCTGATGCCACCTCCAACCCCTACCTGGCTTTTGCCGCCATGTTGATGGCGGGCATCGACGGTATCAAGAACCAGATCGATCCGGGCAGCCCCTTGGATGTGGATATCTACGATCTGTCTCCCGAAGAGTTGGCCAAGATTCCTTCCACCCCAGGATCCCTGTTGGAGGCCTTGGAAGCTCTGCGCCAAGATCACGCCTTCCTGTTAGAGGGTGGGGTGTTCACCGAAGATCTGATCGAGACCTGGATCGAGTACAAGATCGACAACGAGATCAACCCGATGCGCCTGCGCCCGCATCCCTATGAGTTTGCTCTCTACTACGACGTTTGATCGTATCGTTAGCAGCTCGTTAGCAGACAGCTTTACAATCTCCTAAGATGGGATCCCTGGCAACGGGGATCCTTTTTTTGTCTTGTTTTTGTCTTGTTTTTATCTTGTTCGTATTTTCCGTCTCTGCAGTAAAAACTGTTAGCTCTGGGGCTGAGACGAAGTCTGGGATCCCTCTTGCCAAAATAGCAGCAGTGTTGTCAACAAGAAGCCCGCCACCAACCCTCCCGCATGTCCTGCAAAGCTGACCTCGGGGGTAGACAGGTCAAAGGCCGTCTGCAACACCACCAGTAGCCCCACCCAACGCAATTGTTTTTGGGCCAGCCCCGACCCACGCCGCAACCAGGCCCAGAGCAAGATTGCCGCCGTGGATCCCACCAGACCCATGATGCTGCCCGAGGCTCCCACCACCAGATCCACCTCCGTCAGCCCCCAAGCCCAAAAGGCAGTCAACATTCCCATCGAGAGGATCCCGGATCCCCAGTAGACCAAGCCATACCGCCACAGCCCCAAAGCCTTCTCCACCGTGGGAGCCAGCACCATCAGGCCCAGCATGTTCAGTCCGATATGGAGGATGCCATAGTGCAGCACCGTGGCCGCGACCAATCGCCACCATCCCCCCTGCACCACCAGCGGCGGGATCAACGCCCCCAACCGGATCAAAACCTGTGGGTTGGTGCTCCCCCCCATCAAGATTTCCAAGAGAAAAAAGCTGACATTAAGGCCAATGATCAGACCCGTGGCCCAAGAGATGCCCTGATTAGAGCGCACCAGGGATCCCTCGAGTCCATCCCACTCCGCTTGGGCCAGCTGCTCGATCACCCGCTGGGATCCCTGGCTCAGGTGGGCAATCTGGGGCGGGTGAGCCAATCGCCACTCGATCAGCTGCCGTTGGATGGGGTTCAGATCATGGCTGGATTGCAGATTGTCGAGCTGGGTTTGAGCCGCTTGACTTTCTCCCGCTGCCATCCGAGCTGTGGTCAGCCAAAACACCTTGTCAAAGTCATCCCAATCCCGCAACAACGGCCCCAGGGATCCCACTTGTCCCCCAAAGACCAAAACCATCAGGGCACTGGCGCGGCGGATCTCCGGATCCTCGACCGCCATCTGGTCGTAGGTATGGGTCAGGGTTTCTAGATCACCCACCTCCCCCAAAGCGCGCAGATAGGCAGGCAAGGTGGCCGAGTCCAGCTGAGCAACCCCCTTGATTTGAGGTTGTAACCACTCCACCAATGAATGCCACTGCCGCAGCAGAGTATAGAGATGGATCAGGGCCAATCGGCCCACGGCACTTTTGATGTAGGGACTGACATCCAGCGGCAGGACTTCCTGCTCAAACAAGTCGGGATCCGATTGGTGAGCCACTTGGTCTAGTTTTTGGGCCACCATTGGGATCTCAGCCATCTCAAACAGGCCATAGAGCCAGCCGATCCGCCCCGATAGAGCGGCAGCTTCTCCATAACGTTGGCTGACGATCAGGCCTCGTACCCGCTTAAACAGCTGGAGCGGCACCACCCAAAGGATCCCCCAGGTGATAGCCGCGAGGATCCCGGCGAATTCCGGCAATACCTGCCAAGTCAGCCCCAGTACCCCCAAGACAGTCACCGGGATCCGAATACTGATGTCGGGCAACTGATGGCGAATGGGCCAGGACTGGGACAGGTTGACGGCACAGTTGATGCCCACAATCCATAGCAAAATTGAGTTGAGATCCATGCGCTCTGTTCTTCGCCTCGGGGGCTTTATCAGCGAGGACAACTTGAGGATAAGCCCCAGAGAGGCTAAACACCAGAGAGGCTAAACACCAGAGAGGTGTCCCTAGCCCTCATCTGCTGGTTCTAACACAGATGTGCCTTTCGTTGACCGCCCCGAGGCTGCGGCATCTTGAGTGACCACCTCCTGCTGAAGATTCGCCAAAGAGGGCATTTCGGCATTCCCTTCTTCCAGGGCCAATTGCTGTGATGTGAGGTCAGTTGCCGGATCGGCATCCTCGGGGATCCCTTCAGCAACAGTAGACTCTTGGTCGGATTCTTGACTATGCTCTGGGCGACTAAACACCCCGCGCAGCCAGAGGGGAGCCACAAAGGTGGTGACGATCACCATGACGATGATGCTGACCCCCAGAGAGTCGCTCAGCACGCCACTCGCAGCTCCCACCCCGGCAAACACCAAGCCCACTTCGCCACGGGGGATCATACCCACCCCAATGGCCAACTTGTTGATGCCCGGTTTGCCAAATGCCCCCAGACCAGCTGCCAGCTTGCCCAGCATGGCCACCACAATCAAAAAGGCGGCGATGATCAGCCCCTCTTGATTGGCAGGGATGCGGGGATCCAGAACCGCTAGATTGGTCTTGGCCCCGACACAGACAAAGAAAATCGGGGTGAACAGATCCGAGAGAGGCCGGACTTGCTCCTCAAACTCCCCGCGTTTTTGGGTTTCCCCCAAGATCAGACCCGCCGCAAAGGCTCCCAAAATGGCCTCCAGTTGGATCACCTGCGCCACATAGGCCAGCACAAAAGCGATGATTAACCCTGGGATCAAGGGATTGCCTCGGGTTTTGAGATTGTCGATCAGGCTGACCAAATAGGGGCTGAGCAGACGACCCACCACAATGGATCCCACCAAGAAGGCCACTGCGCTGAAGGCGATCCAGGCGATATCACTGATCACCACTTCGCCCGTTCTGGCCAAGCCTGCCACCACCGCCAGGATGATGATCCCCAAAACATCATCCAAGACAGCCGCCCCGATGATCACCTGTCCCTCTGGGCTGGAGAGCTGCCGCATTTCTGCCAGGACTCGGGCTGTGATGCCGATGCTGGTGGCGGTCAGGGCTGCCCCCGCAAAGATGGCCGGAATGCTGGGGATATCAAAGAGATAAATCAGCCCTAGGGTTCCCCCCACAAACGGCACCACCACCCCGATCGAGGCCACCACCGCCGCCTGTGGCCCCACCCGGATCAGTTCGCCCAAGTCGGACTCCAGGCCAATTTCAAACAGGAGGATGATCACCCCCAGCTCTGACAAGATGTTGATGATCTCGCTCTGAGCCGAAAACACCTCCGCGACGGCCTCGCCAGACACCCCGGTGGTGCGTTCTAAAAATTGGATCAACTGGGAAGATTCAGCCAATGGCAACAGCTCTTCGCCCGATGTGCCCCCCTGAAATATCAGCAGACCTAGCACCGAGGATCCCACCAGCACACCGCCGATCAGCTCGCCTAGCACTGAGGGGAATCCCATCCGCACAGAAATCTCACCCATCAGGCGGCTGGCCAAATGGATGACCACCACCGCCAACAACACAGACACTAAGATGAGGGGCTCCAGATTAACGGGCTCGGCTGTGGCCACTAGATCTGGAGCAAATAGGGATAGGTTCAGCAAGGTCAACCTCTAGCAAACAACTGTCATCACAACTGCAACATCCAAAGCTGCGACATTTAAACCTGCTCTGTTCAAAGCTGTCACATAGAGAGATGGGGCTTCGCTGATGAATGACCTTGGGTATCCTACCGGAAATCAGGATCCCACTCCTGTGTAGGGTTTGGCAGTTTAGCCGCTGGATCCTGGCGATGAAAGTAATATTCGAGCAAGCGGGATCCCACCCCTTCGCAAGGTAGCGCCTGAGCTTGAGTTCTCGCAACGTGCTTATCCGCAGGATCCCAGCAGGCTCCCAGCCTCAACCCATCGGGATCCTAAGGGTTAGAGCATTATGGCTATCACTAGAGCTGCTCCTGCTGTCAAAAGGATAAAAACTAACAGGACAAGCCTTTTGAGGATTTATGTGATGCAATCGGGGGTAGCTGTTCTGCCAACTGTCCTATGCCACTGGGATCCACTCACGACCGCATCACCCTTTGGACATCGCCCTTTGTCACCCTAGCCGCTGGGATCCTATCGTCAGAGCCGGGGGTGGCGTTGGCCACGGGATCTGCGTATTTGTTTAGCGGGCTGATGTTTTCGGGGGACTTGGATATCCGTTCGCGGCAATATCAGCGGTGGACTTTGCTGCGCTGGCTGTGGCTGCCCTATCGGAGGGTTTGCCGTCATCGCTCGATCTGGTCACACGGGTTGATCGTGGGCACGGTGGGGCGATTGTTGTATGTTGGCCTGTGGCTGCTGCCTCTGCTGGTGGGCTGTGCCTGGCTGGGATCCCTGCTGAACTGGTGGCCTTGGCAACCTCAGATCTGGCGCTCCGATCTATGGCAGCTGATCCAGGTGCATCGGGTGGAATTGCTCTGGGCAATCTTGGGCCTGGAATTGGGATCCATCAATCACTCCCTCAGTGACTGGACAGTTTCGGGCTGGAAGCGATCTCAGAAGAAAAAGGGATCCCAGAAAAAGCAACCCCTAAAGCATCAAAAACGTTTACAGCAGCCCCATCTGAACCACTCTTCTCGACGGGCGCTTTCTCGCTCCGCCTCTGCCCAGACTCATCCCTCCCGTGGGACGAAGAAGAGCTCACAGAGCCGAGCTTCGTTACAGTACCAATCTTCGAACCGATGATCCCAATTCACCCCCAACGGAAGTCTCATTCCTGAAGGAGGACACTCGATCACCCCAGGGCCAGGTCAGGAAATAAGCCCCTATCTTTAAGAATGGATCGGCTTGACCTGCTGATAGTGGAGCCAGACCAGGGCAATTAAGACCACCCCCACAAGAGGCATACTGACTCCATTGACCAGACTCCACCCAAAGCGGTTGAGTAATCCACCAGAGAGCAGAGCGGCTAGTGTGACGGAGCCAAACATCAAAAAGTCGTGGGCGGCCTGTACTTTGGGTGCCTCCTCTGCGGTGCAGGATTGGGTCAACAGCGTAGTGGAGCCAATGAACATAAAATTCCAACCCAGGCCCAACATCAGCAGTGCGAACCAGTAGTGGCCTAGTCCTTCCCCTAAGAGGTTGATCCCACAACTCACCAGCGTTAGCCCGCAGCCCATGGCGATCACAGTGGTCACCCCCAGCCGCCGAATCAGGGATCCCGTAAAAAAGGAGGGGGCAAACATCCCCAGCACATGCCACTGAATCACCAACGCCGTCTGGCCAAAGGTAAAGGGCACCATTCGCATGGCCAACGGGGTTGCTGTCATCACCAACACCATCATCCCATAGCCCACCGTACTGCCCAATGCCGCCACCGCAAAAAGGGGCTGTCGGATAATCTCCCCTAAGGGTCGGCCCTCCCGTTTTGAGCTGTTCTGGCGAGGAACGGGAAAGGAGATCTGGGAGAGAATGGCCAATGAGGGCAACAGCAACAGGCCCATCACCACCAAGCAACCGGCAAACTCCGCCTCCGGGATCCAATCTTTGAACCCTCGGGCCATCGGTGCCCCAAATAGAGCCGCCAAGACCCCCCCCGCAATCACCAAAGAGACTGCCCGTGCCCCAAAGTCAGGCGGGGCAACCTCTATGGCCGCAAAGCGATAGAACCCCAAAAAAGCATTGAAACTGCCCATGAATGCCATCGCCACCGCAAAGAGGCCAAAGGATCCGGTCAGCACCGCTGTCGTCCCGAGGGCGGTGCCAGTTATGCCGATCAGCACCCCAAGCTGAAAGCCCAAACGACGACCCACCCGACGCATCAGCATGGAGGCCGGAATCGTGGTGATCATGGTGACCAGATGTAGCAGGGCCAGTGGCAATGTTGCCCAAGCCGGATCGGGAGCCAGAGCTACCCCAATCAGCGCCGCCACCGTAAACAGAATGGAATTGCTGGTCATCCCTAACGCCTGACAGCCAAACAGCAGCCAGATATGAAGACGGGATCCCAGTGGTGCTGGAGGCAACGTGGAGGCACTCATAAAATATCGCCAGTGGAATAAGTGGGCATCGAGGCGAATCGATGTCACACAATGTTACTTGAGTTTTTTGAGAAGTGTGGCTTGTATCCTGGGCGGACATCTATCTACCCTTGGGCAGCTCAGATAAGGGGCTTAATCTCCTTGTTCGTAGTTGGTAGTTTGTCCCCGCCAAGTAGTAGTGGTAGTGGTCAGCCTTCCTCCATCAGACTCAAACCAAAAGTGACCCGAACCCTGGGAAGGATCCGAGCCAGCCAAACATGACATAGACCCCCCAAAGAGGGGATCCCTTCATTAATCGCGGCGATTGCGAATCTGCTGCAAGGCACCAGGGGGAGTTGGCACTGTCACCTCCTGAGCAGCATCCGCTGGGGGAGTAAACTCCACTGTTTGGGGTGCAGCGGGGGGCAACAGGCTGGCAGCTGCTGGCGAGAGGGACTCTGGCGAACCAGAACTGGCTTCAGCGTCAGAAGTCTCAGCAGTACCCGCAAAGTTGTGATTGTTTAGATCCTGACCTGGTGCGGGATCTAAAAGAGCTATCAGGGATCCCAGATGTTGTTTCATCTCAGGATCTTCAGCCGCAGCCAACTCCAGGCGGGTCAGATGGGTACGGGCCTGGGCCTGATTGCCCAAACGTAGCTCTGTTATCCCCAGATGGTAGACGATCTGAAAGTTGCTGGGATCCGCGTCATAGGCCCGCTGAAAGATATTGCGCGCCTCCACTAATTTGCCCTGTTGGGTATAGATCAAGCCCAGGTTAAAGGGCACATCGGCATCCCGTTCGGGCGGTAGCAGGTTGGCCCGATCCTCCAACTCCAACGCCTCGCGATAGGCTTCCTCCGCCAAGGTTTGAAAGCCCGTCTGTTGATAACGCGCCCCATCAGCCTTGAGCTGAGCCACGGATCCCTCACTGGTCAGCAGCCCCAAGGGGGGACGAGCCAATGCTGCTCCAGGCAGTAGGCAAGGGATCCCCAACAAGGTCACCCCTACCAGCAAGAACTTAAATTGAAGACCATTGATCTTATTCATCACCATCAGTTTCCTCCAACCACGTCAACACCACATCATTCCAACCTGCGGGGCCGGGCAATTCTGCCAGCCGCCAACTGTCACGGGCTTGCGCCCAGAGGCTTTGCACATAAGGACTGGGCAAAGCCACTGCTGTTTTGGTCACCACCAAAAAACTACTATCCTGAAGTTCGCTACCAATACCCAGAGAGATCTCACCAGAACCGAGGTGATCTTGGTAGCACTTGAGCAGGATTTGCACGGCTGTCTGTAAGGGATCCGGATCTAAACTCGCGCTCAGAAACCACTGACTTCGGGTGGCAGACAGCTCGATCGCCCGCAGCCGCAACGGAGAGCCATTTTCGGTGGCCAACCCCGCTGCTGCCTGTTGGAGCAGCATGGGATCCCCGCCGTAGTTAAAGATCTCGCTGTACTCCCGCTGGCGATTGAGATGAGCGACCTCAACGGAGCAGCCTAGGTTGACAGCCAGCTCTGCATCCGTCCAATCGCCATAGCCCACCATATCCGCCTGTAGCAGCAATCGCAGCGCCCTCAACAACTGCCGCAACTGCTCGTAGGGAACCCCTAACGCTTGAACATAGTAGGGTGGGCGATGGATCCAGCTTTTGTCTAAAACACTATCGGGAAAATAGTGCTCTGGCACATAGAGGGCCATGCCACCTTCGGTAATGAACGGATGCTCTAGCTCTAAGGCCAACCGGGTGAGCTCCACCTGGGCACGGGGAGAGGAACTGATCAAGATCAAGGGAATCGACCGACGCTCTAGAGCCGCCAAGGCTTGCCGTGCGGCACCGTAGCTGCTGGTTTGGGGATCCAGCAACGCATGTTCCAGGCTGGTGAGAACAACCCTCATAACCTCAACAGTAGCGGAGTGAGTGTGCCCCAAAGGGCCGAGGCCTTTGCGGGCCACAAGTCTTGCAGCAATACGTCAATGGCCAACCTCAGGCTCAGTTCAGCTCACACTCTTATCGTCAAGACAGTTTTGCAATGGATTGGTCCAAACAGGATTGGTCTGAACAGGATTTGCCTGCCAAAATGGGTCTGGATCGGGGCAATGGGCGGATCCCAATCCCCACAAGACTCCCTAAAGCAGTAGTGTAGCGGGCTTTTGAGTAGGATGCACCTCTAGGGATCCTCTTGGGGGAAATCCTCCCATAGGGTGCAGTGTTGGCGCAGGCTGAGAAACTGTCCTGCTCCCAAGATCAGATGATCCAGAACCGGGATCCCGACGATTTGACCTGCCCGTAGCAATTGCCGGGTCAGATGCAGATCCGCTGCACTGGGATCGAGGCTGCCCGAGGGGTGATTGTGGGCAACCAGGATATGGGCAGCCCCCTGCTTAATCGCCAGCCGAAAGGTTTCACGGGGATGGGAGAGGGTTTCGGTGGCGGTACCTCGGGTGACGATCTGTTGGCCGATTAGCTGATTCTTGACGTTCAATAAAATCACGGCAAAATGCTCCTGTTGCTCCCAGCTCATTTCGCCGCTCAAGACCGCCGCTGCCACCTCCGGCGAATCGATCACCGTCCGCTCATTGGGACGGGCGAGAAACACCCGCCGCCCCAGCTCTAGAGCCGCCAAGATGGTCGCGGCTTTGGCTGGCCCCACCCCATCCACCTGAATTAACTCAGGGGCCTGGGCTTCTCTGAGAGCACTGAGGGGATCGGCGCTGTGTTGTCCCAGGGTGCTCAAGATCAGTTGCCCCAGGCCCACCGCCGATAGCTTGCCTGCTCCCTGTCCAGTACCTAATAACAGGGCGATCAGCTCAGCATTGGCCAGATGTCTGGCCCCATGAGTCAGTAACCGTTCGCGGGGACGTTCGCTCTGGGGAATATCGCTGATCCGCAGCCGATAGGGGCTCCCAGCTGAGGTTTCACTGGGGGGAGAAAGGTCAGAGGCATCCTCTGTTGACATCACCTCATCCTTTCTCACTAATGAGCATTTGTTAAGTTCTCGCTACAAAGTTACAAGTTAAAGCACATTGCGTCATCAAACTTTGACTTGAGTTAGAGTGTTGACCTCAGTTACTGTCAGCCTTGGAGGGCTATCGATCATGGAAATAGGTGATCGCGTCAGGGTCAAGACGAGTGTTGTCGTCTATCACCACCCAGAACACCGCAATACAGCCTACGACATCAAGGGTCTTGAGGGTGTGCTCAAGTCTGTGATTCGAGATTGGAATGGACGGCCCGTTAGTGCCAATTATCCCTTTCAGGTTCAGTTTGACTCCAAATTCCGTTCTCATTTTCATGATGCTGAGCTGGAGCTGGTGACAGAGGGATCCGCAGTTGAACAGCAGCCTGTGCAAGTGAGCGCCTAAGAGTCGACATGGCCCCTTGTGGAGCCATCAAGCGACTGAGAATAGACCCTGAGAATTCCGGTTTTGCGGCGAGAGAGCGAAGGCTCCTCCGGTTGTGAGGCCGGTTTTTGCTGCTGCGGTTTTGCCCGAAGGTGACTTAGAGGCAGGGATCCCTCTCCGAGCAGCATGGCCTTGTCAGCAAGGATCAAGCACCAGATATAGACAGTCAGCAACTGAGTTATGGCACCGAGATCATCACGGCCCGATCCTCAACTGAGCCGTATGTATCTGCTTTGGGTTGCGGGTGAAAGCCCTTGCCGAAACTGGTATGGATCCGTTCCAGAGCAGCCCTCAATCCGGGATCCGACAGATCAAAATCAAACGTTTCCACCTGGATGCCGGTGGGACTGAGGGTGATGAGACGACCACTGCGGCAGTCGAGCGGAGCCGCCGTCTGTACACAGAGCCAATTGGGCAGATGGGCAATGCTGTGGCTATGGTTATGCCCGTTGCAATAGAGCCCAGGAGTCGAGTCGAGAGTTTCTAACAGGGCCATCACCTCCCCACTATTGGCAATGTGCATCATCTCCTCGTGGCTAATGTGGGTGGTCTGATAAAGGGGATGATGTCCCAATAAGACGAAATAGCGCAGCTGGGGATCCGCGTTAAAGTCGGAGATCAATCCCCCTAACCACGTCAGCTGTTCCGGTGACACCATACCGCCATAGTTAGCGGGATCCCGGTCGCGGGCAGTATCCAGCAGGGCAAAGCGGATCCCAGAGTGGTCAAAAGAGCTGTAGAGTCCACCGCTATGAACAGGCTCATGAGGCCCCAAAAAGTAGGGTGCTAAGGTGGGCTTGGGCAGATAATAGCAGTCATGATTGCCCGTGATTGCCATCAAGGGGATCCCGGTGGAGCGGATTAAGTGGTGCAGACCTTCCAGCTCTCTCAAGCTGCCTTGATGGGTGGTATCCCCCAAGGCAAACACTTGATCCGGTTGCAGAGCCACCACCTGCCGAAAAAAAGACTCAAAGACGAGGTCTCGATCCGTTTCCAATTCCGGAGTGGGATACTCCGAAAAGTGTAGATCTCCCAGCAACACCAGCTTCACTGTTGACCCCATCGGAACCCCCTTTATCACGTTGCATCAGCAGACTATCATCTCCCTCCCCACCTGATTCAGTAAACTGTCTAGAGTGAACAAGGTTTTTCCGTTGCCCCTTATCACTTCATCATCAGGTTCTATGTTCAGAGCCCCAGGATCCCGATCATCTCTAATCCCGCTTGGGATCCTGCCCTGGGTTGGTGCAATGCTGGTGATAGGCTCAATTGGCATCTGGCCCCTCCCTATTTGGCCCGTCCATGCAGCAGAGGTGGATGAGGACAAGGGATCCCAACCCCTAGAGAGCAGCAGTCAGCCTGCCCATTCAACTCAGGTGGCTGTCAACCTTGATAACAACCTTGATAACAACCTTGATAACAACCTTGATAACAACCTTGATAACAACCTTGATAACAACCTTGATAACAACCTTGATCAGCTTAGTGAAGAGGATGCTGCGCTGGTGGAGACCAGCCCCACCCTACGGCGATGGCTGCAACAGCCCCCCAACCTGCTGGAGGAGATTCGTAACCAGCCCTTGATTCCCATGCGGCTGCAAGCCAGCATCGGCACCGATAGCTGGAGTGTCGGGCTGGAGGATGTCCGCCTCTTCGATCGCCTAACGGTGAGTGGGGATTTTCAGCATCGCACTGATCAATATCGCACTGATCAATTGGGCACTGATCAATTGGGCACTGATCAATCGGGCACCACAGAGACCCAGACCTATGGCTCCAACCTGCGCTACTACCTTGCCCCCTTGGGATCCCAGGTTAATGTCTCACCTCTCTTGGGTTATCGGCAGCTTCACCAATCTGACCAAGGGTGGGGCAACTTGCAGTTGGGGGCTCATGCGGTTTTTATTCCGGCACCGGGGGCAGCCGATCTGACCGTCAGTTACTCTTGGCTCACCCCCACCGACTCTGATCAACCCACCAGCACCTTGGCCCAAGTCACCACCGCCTATACCATCACCCCCGATCTGCGGGTGGGCGCTCGCTATCGCTATGAAGGGAATCGCGTCGATCAGGATGCTACCTTTGGGCTAATCGTGGAATGGATCCCTTAGACTCCTGGTCTGGACTATTCCCGTTGATTTGGCCAGTTGATAGTGCCAATTCGTTTTGATCGTTCATAAGGGTGTGTGCATGACAGAAGTGGTGTTGATCACAGGGGCGTCGGCGGGTATTGGCAAGGCCACCGCTTTTGCCTTTGCCGAGCAGGGATCCCAGTTGGTGTTGGCGGCTCGGTCGGCGGAGCCCCTCAAGCAGGTGGCCCTAGAGCTAGAGCAGACCCTAGATGCCGAAGTGCTGGCGGTGCCCACTGATGTGACGGATCCCGAGCAGGTGTCGGCCCTGATCAGCCAAGCACTAGAACGATTTGAGCAGATCGATATCGTGGTCAATAATGCTGGCATCTGCATGAGCGGCCCGACCGTTGATAGCACCCTAGAGCAGTGGCAGCAGGTGATGGGGGTCAATTTTTGGGGCTATGTCCATGTGATTCGGGCGGTATTGCCCCACCTGATCGAGCGTCGCAAAGGCCAGATCATCAATGTGGGATCCCTCGGGGGCAAGCTGCCAATTCCTCAGATGACAGCTTACTGCGCCAGTAAATATGCCGTGGCGGGCCTGACCGAAGCGCTGCGGATGGAGCTGGCAGGACACAGTATCGAGGTGATCGGGATCCATCCCGGCATCGTCCAGAGCGAGTTTTTACAGCGGGCGATCTTTACGGATCCTGCCGCAGGCAAAGCCCAGATGGAAAGTGCCTTGAGTGGCCCGTTTGTGAATAGCCCTGAAGAGGTGGCAGAAGCCCTAATTCAAGCCTGCCGTCAGCACAAAACGGATGTCACGGTGGGCCTGTCTCAGGTAGCGGCGGGAGCCTATCGCCTCTTTCCAGAACTGGTCACCGCAGCCTTGAGCAC
>JBHJNR010000374.1:0-12686 GCA_050330615.1 Cyanophyceae cyanobacterium | reverse complement strand
AGTTGGCGAAGATCAGCACCTGCCCGCTGTTCTTGGGGGGGAACGGGGGATCCTGACTCCATAGGGATCCCACTCGCAGGCACATCCTCGCCCGCCGTGAAGTCCATCATCATGGGATTAGACGGGCTAGCCTCAATCGGCAGGGGTAAATTTGGGGCAATGGGGGATCCCACGGTGGGCGGTGGGGGCAAGGGTTGCGACTGCCCACGAGAAGACTGGCTGAAGAGTAGGATCCCCATCACCAGTGCGGCCCGCCCTAGCCCTCTACTACTGCTCGAAAAAAAAGTCATCCCCAACTCCCCACTAGATAGAGACACCGACCAAAATCTCGGATAACATTCAAGCTAAACCATTGGGGACACCCCTGTCAGTAGCGTTTTGTCATAAAATTTCTAAGGATTTGCACTACCTGGGGTGTAAGTCAGCCTTCAACAGGGTTCTAGCCCCAGACCTGTGCTCTGATAGAGATCTGTTAAGAGACTTTAAAAGCTGATGCCGGGATCCCAATCTGGAGCTATCACTTTTCAGAGTCAACCATCACAAGACCAGGCATGATAAAGCCAGGGATGATGAGAAGAGATCGGTTTGGGACGAGCAGGGAGCCTTTTTGTTTCAGCACACCTCTGTTTTAAGTGAAGCCTTGATGACGGGAATCGCTATTCGACCTGGCGGCTGTTATCTAGATGTGACGGCGGGGGGCGGCGGGCATACAGTGGCCTTGTTGGCTGCTCAGGCGGCGAGAGTGGTGGCTCTGGATCAAGATCCAGCAGCATTGGCGGCAGCAGAGGCCCGAGTCCAGGCATGGCTGGGATCCCAACCGCCTGATTTTCCTCAACCTGTGGTCACCTTTCACCATCTCAACTTTGCTGCCTTTGATTGGGAGCAGGATGGGCCTCGGGATGACAGGGGACAGGGGATCCCTTTTGATGGCATCGTGGCGGATCTGGGGGTGAGTTCACCGCAGTTGGATCAGGCCGAACGGGGGTTTAGTTTTCGGCAGACCGGTCCGCTGGATATGCGCATGGATCCCAGTCAGTCTCGTACCGCTGCCGATTGGGTCAATTACAGCGATGCAACTGAGCTAGAATCCCTGTTTAGTCGATATGGAGAGGAACGCTTTTCCCGGCGTATCGCTCGCCATATCGTGACCAATCGGCCTTTTCAGACCACCACACAGCTGGCGGAAGCCATCACCAAGGTGGTGCCTGGGGGGGGCAGAGGCCGGATTCATCCCGCCACTCGTGTCTTTCAAGCGCTGCGGATCGCCGTCAATGGTGAGTTGGAGGCATTGGAGACATTATTGAAAGAATCGCCCGACTGGTTAGCCTCTGGGGGGCGTTTGGGGGTGATCAGTTTCCACAGCCTCGAAGATCGGTTGGTGAAGTGGGCCTTTCGCCAGGATGATCGCTGGGATATCATCACTCGAAAGCCCCTTCAAGCAGATCCTGACGAGATTGCCGCCAACCCGCGCGCCCGGTCAGCCAAATTGCGGATCGCCGCTGTCATTCATCCTGATGGAGACCTCTGACAATGCCAGTGCCCCAGCCCGCGCGTTCCACCCGTCGCTCCCGTCGCAGGACTCAGGCCAAACGGGATCCCATCCGGGCTTTTGATGCTCGCTCTGGCACGGATCCCCTCACCACGCTGGCTCATCCCGCCACCGGGATCCCACTGGCACGGGGTCGGCAAGCCCAGGCCCCCGCCTATCGGGTGAGGCCAGCATCGAGCACCTCAGCCCAGGCTGCCTTTGCCTCACCCTTACGGATGGCGCATCCCCTCCAGATGCCGACTTGGGTGCGCTATGCCGATTGGTGGCGACAGACCACCACTGGGGTGGCGATTTTTACCTGTGCCATCACCACCGGACTCTATAGCTGGACGGTCTACACCCAGCACCGCTGGAGCATCCAATACGAGGCTCTCGAACAAATGCAGCGGCACGACCGTCAGTTTCAACTCACCCAAGAGTCGATGACCAATTCGCTGCGGGAGACTGCTACCCGAGGAGAGATGGTGCCGCTGGTGCCTGACCGGATGATCGATGTGCCGATTATTCCCTCCGCAGGAATCGAGATTCCGCTGGCTCCTACTCCTGTGACCACCACCACCCAGCGGATCCTACCAGTGGGCTATTAGAGCCAGTCTGGGCTCCAGTCTTGTTGCAAAGCGGTTTTGAACAACTCCAAGGCCCGACCTCGATGGCCAATGCGGGCCTTGTCAGCGGGATCCATCGCGGCGAAGGTTTGCCCCAACTCGGGCACCCAAAACAGCGGGTCATAGCCAAATCCCCCTACCCCTGAGGGAGAAAGGGCGATTTGTCCCGGACAGGATCCCGTCACCCCAATCCGAATGTGTCCGCGAGGATCGCTGAGGGCGATGGCACATTCAAACGACGCCGTCCGCTGGCTCAGATCATCGGGATCCCGTCCCTGTTGCCGTAACACTCGTGCCAATTCGGCCAAGAGCTTAAGGTTCCGATCCTGATCGGTGGGGGCATAGCGGGCAGAATAGACCCCAGGAGCCCCTGCCAGCGCATCCACACACAGCCCTGAATCATCGGCGATGGCCCATTGGCGGGTGGCAAGGGCGATACCAACAGCTTTTTGGGCGGCGTTGGCCGCAAAGGTTGTGCCCGTCTCTTCGATATCGAGGTGCTCAGGCTTGGCTTGCAACAACCAATGGGGAATCCCTGGGGATCCCTGGAGGAGCTCAAAAAAGCGGTTCAGTTCTTTAATCTTGCCAGCGTTGCCACTAGCCACAACAAGGGGAATTACAGACATGCACAGTCCCTAAAACATGGTGAGAGCGAGAAAAAACGCCCCCAGGCTAATCCTGAAGACGTTTCTCTACAATCAATACTCAATATATAACCGACCAATGATCTATCACTTACTCAATGCTAAGAGCAGAGGCGATCCAGCTATCAAAAAGATCCTGATTATTAGCCACCCACTCTTCAGCATGACGACGAATATCTGACACCGAGTCCTCGCCTTCCTGCATCAAATTGTTTTGGGCGTTGATGTCATCAAGGGGAACCTGAACTTCTTCAAAGAAGCGAGCTGCCACAGGATTGGCTGCCAAAAAGTCGTTGTTGACTAACACCTGTTGCTGATCGACTGCAAAGCCCAGATTAAGGCCGTCTGCGGTGGTATCTTCCTCTGAGAGTTCTCCTTGGGCCTCTGGCAGATCGGTGTAGGGCACTTCCAGCCATATCACCTCTTGGCCAGGGGTCAAAACACCACTGACCCAGTAGGGCGTCCAGGTGTAATAGAGAATGGGATCCCCTTGCTCAAATCGAGTGAGGGTATCCGCCATCAGGGCATCATAGCGACCCTGATCGTGGTTGACAGCATCTCTCAGCTCATAGGCGTCAAGGTGATGTTCAATCACCAATTCACAACCCCAGCCAGGATTACAACCCGTTAGATTGGCTTGGCCATCCCCGGTGCTATCAAATAATGCCGCTATTTCAGGATCTGCCAGTTGGTCGAGGGTGGTGATGTTGTATTCGTCGGCGGTGGCCTTGTCGATCAGGTAGCCCTGCAACACGCCGGGGATGATGGTGCCCAGCCTTTGCATCTGGTCTTCACCACCATTGCGCTCAAAAAACTCTTGGTGCAAAGTTGTCCAATGAACAGCGCTGTAGTCCACATCACCATTGGCAACAGCCACATGCATGGTGGCATATTCCAACTCTTGGCCAGGGCGAACATTGTAGCCCAACTGTTCAAGACCAATGTTGACTATTTCGGTTTGAAATAGCTCCCCTAAAACTGAGTAGGCAGAGGTCACTCGCACTCCAGATCCTGGCAGATTATCCTGAGCTGAAACTTGGGTGACGGGATGTTTGACAGCAGAGATCGCAAAACCTGTGGCAAGCACCATAGCGGTGGCAGCAACAGAAGTTAACAGGGTCGTGTTTTTCATAGTGTTGAGATGAGTTACTAAACATCAAGTTAAGGGCCAGCCTGACGTTGAACCACTCAGAGCCAGACCGGAAGATAGCCATTACAATGAGGCGAAGAAAATCTTAGAATGCAACTTATGGAGTGCCCATCTTTGTTTTTTGACTATCCTTTCTCATGGTAGTCAAATAAGACGGATTATTCAAGTTTGGTTCGGAATTGAGACTCATTTTCGTCGAGAAACTATATCACATAGAATTAGAGATACTGAGATAATTAAACCTATAAGATATCAGGTCAAAGACCATCAATCTCTAATAAATCATCCCAACGCATGAATTGATCTATTTCATCAACCTATCTCTCATCAATTCTCAACAACAAGACTGAATCTGATATCTGCAGACGAGGCCCAAGACCACACTAAAACTACTGCTGAACAGAGGGTTCAGAGATAGCATCAGTGGACTTCACCCATTTCAAGAGCATCCCCAGTGGCCCTCGCTTGTGAAACGGGATCCCTTTGGGTTGTCCCATCTCCTGCGTCACCCGATCCAACACAATGGCCAAGATGACGATGCTAATGCCCCCAGTGGCAGCTAGACTCACATCCAGCCGACCAATACCCCGATTTACCATTTGCCCGAGACCACCCACCCCAATCAGTGAGGCGATCACTACCATCGACAGGGACAACATCAAAGACTGGTTTAACCCGGCCAAGATCGTCGGCATTGCCAGCGGCACCTGAACCTCCCACAGCAGCTGACTAGGAGTGGAGCCAAAAGCCTCTGCTGCTTCTACAGCTTCTTCTTGGACCTGCCGGATCCCTAGGTTGGTCAAACGAATCAAGGGTGGTACGGCAAACACCAGCGTTACGATCACCCCTGGCACAGCCCCAATGCCAAATAGCATCACCACCGGCACCAAATAGACAAAGGCAGGTAACGTCTGCATCGCATCCAAAATGGGGCGCAGGATACCCTCAAAGCGGTCGTTGGTGGCACTGAGGATACCAACAGGGATCCCAATCAGGGTACAAAAAGCCACCGCTGTCAGCACCAGCGATAGGGTGGTCATGGATTCTTGCCATGCCCCCAGGGATCCCAGTAGCAACAAGCCGCCAAAACAAGCCAGCGCTAACCCCCGGTTGGTCAGCTGCCAAATCAGCAGCGGGGCTGATAACACAAAAATCAATGAGGGGATGGCCAATAAGAAAGACTCAATGGCAGCCAAAACAAGATTAATCGGCACCCGAATAGCCTGAAAGACACCGCGATAGTTGTCCACTAGCCAGCGCACCCCCACCTCAACCCAATCGCCGAGGGGCAAGATGGCATCTTGAAAGGGATCTAAAAATTGCTGCAACGTGGCGATGATCATCATGATCGCTCCAAACAAATGAGGATTTGCGGATCCTCGGGTTAACTCACTGCCTGTTTCAAAGATTCAATCGTCTGGTCAAAACTAGCTGGCTCTGGCCAGAGTGCGATCCCGGCTGGGTACTGCATCAGTTTCATTACTCTGGCTCAGGCGACCAATGGTGGAGAAAATGTCAGACTTTTCGACGATTCCCTTAAAGTATCCGTCTCGATCCACCACTGCAATGGGTAGGTCTCGATCCCAAAACTGGAATAGATCCTCCAGGCTGGTGGCCGCCCGTACTTGGGGAAAATCCGTCTGCATGGCAGCCTGAATATCCTCTTGACCCGCGTTTAAGGCTGCTTCGAGTCGGACTTCTGTCACCACTCCGGCGGGCTTACCATGCCGATCCACCACAAATAGGGTGTCGATCTTGTGGCTCCGCATCTGTTCGGCAGCAGCTCGCAGCGAGGCTTGGCCCAAAATCATCGGAATGGTGGTGCGGGTGATGGATCCGGTCTTGAGCACCTGAGCCCGGTTGACATCCTGGGTGAAAGCCGCCACATAGTCGTTGGCGGGCTGCGTCAACAAGTCCTGCGGGGATCCCACCTGCACAAAGGCGCCATCCTTCATCACCGCCACCCGGTCACCAATTTTCAGCGCCTCTTGGATATCGTGGGTGATAAAGACAATGGTCTTGTGAAACTGCTCCTGCAACTTGATCAGCTCATCCTGCATCTCGCGCCGAATCAGGGGATCCAAGGCACTAAATGCCTCATCCATCAGCAAGATATCGGGATCTGTGGCCAAAGCCCGAGCCAGTCCCACCCGTTGCTGCATACCGCCGCTCAAATTGGAGGGATGGCGGTCAGCCCATTGCCGTAACCCCACCATCTCTAGGGTATCCAGGGCTTTCTCACGCCGCATCTGAGCCGGGATCCCTTGTACCTTGAGGCCATACTCAACATTCTCCACCACCGTACGGTGAGGAAAAAGCCCAAATTTTTGGAAGACCATCGCCATCTTGGTGCGACGCACTTGGCGAAGCTGTTTCTCCCCCATGGCCAGCACATCTTCACCATCCACAAAGACATGGCCGCTAGTAGCGGGAATCAGACGATTGAGGCAGCGAACAAGGGTGGACTTCCCGGATCCCGACAGGCCCATGATCACAAATAACTCGCCTCGGTTGATGCTCAGAGAGACATCCGCCACCGCTAAAACACTGCCCGTCGCCTGAAAAATCGTATCTCGGCTAAGACCATCTCGAAACTGTTGCAGAGCTTCATCAGTGCTTTTTCCAAAGATCTTGATCAGATTTTCAATGCGAATTTTAGGCTCGGGCATATTCATCTTAGGACTAAACCGGATTATAGGTAGGATCCACTCTTTTGTTGAGGAGAGTCCCGTTTAAAAGAGTGGTATGAGATGGCCAAGGGGAAATATCTTACTAGATCAAGACCCCTAAATACTTGCTAGGTAAGCTTCTTGCACTGTATCACACAGTGTAAAAGCTCTCAAGGTTAGTTTCTTTTTCTGACCGCTGGATATCATCCCCCATCAATCGATTTTGGGGGTTCCACAGGAAGATTTCGCACTCTTCCGCCTCAACCATCAATCTAGGGATCCCAGGCTCAGGCTTGAAAACGAATATCTTGAGGCTTGCGCATGGCAGGATCCTTTTCCTGGGTCAATTCAAAGTTAATAATCTGCCACCGAGTTGAGGAATGGGGATCCTCGGTCGGGGTGAAGGCAGTCGTGGGATCCCAGTTGGGTTCAGCACTGAATACCACCGGCAGACCATAGAGGCGAGGATAGCCAAAACTGTTGTGCCGCCGAAAAGAAGCTTGCTCCAGATAGGGGCTGAGCAACTCCTGATAGCGCTGAGCGATGGTCACCTGCGTGGCGCGCATCCCCTGCATCCGCAACCGATCCAATTCTTCATGAATCTCGAAACGGATCCCATCGGCGTGGGTATGCTGGCGAAACCACCGCCCTTGCCACATGCGCCACCGCCGACCCGATTGCAGATGCACTAAGTCTGGTTGCCCGTTCGCCTCCCGCTCAATGCTGACTTCAAACGCCCCGTGGCGATGACAGAGATAGGTGTCTGTCAACGTCAAGGCAGAGATGGTTTGACGACAGTGGGGGCACAGGATCGTCGCGCCATAGAAGGGGTAGCCAAATGCGATAGACATGAGGGAAACAGACAAGCCTCAGAACAGCAGGTGGGATGACTCGCTCACATTATAGAGTTGTTGAAAAAGTCGATTGTGTGGGACAGAGTCACCGATACAATCTGCCAATCTTGGCTCAAGATCAGATCCACAGCAGAGAGTGAGCAGTTAGGCTAAAGAATCGGCTACCGTTACCCTGTCTTTTCTCATCAACTTTCATCAACATGACTTGACCTTATGGATCTCCCTTCTTTTGTGTGGTTGTGGCGCTGGGCCGCTTGGTCGATGGGCGGTGTGATTCTGCTGTATGGACTGCTGTTGATCACCGGCCTCAAGATTTTTCAGCAGCATAGAGCTTGGTTCTCTTCGGGATCCGCAGTCCGCTGGATTCACATCACTCTCGGGATCCTATTGGTGGGGTTGGTGCTGGAACTCTTGGCCATTGGGGTGGTGGGCACACTAGGCCACTTTGGATCCCTGGGGCAATCGGTACATCTTGGGGCGGGAGTGGGGGTGACGGGGCTGACCCTGTTGACCGCCTGGCATGGCTGGCAGGGGCGGCAATGGCAGAGTTCCCGTGGGATCCACCTCGTGTTGAATGGCGTGCTGGCGGTGGCCTTGATTGGGGTCAGTTGGACGGGCTGGCAGGTGGTACAGAAGTATTTGCCCTGAGTTTTTGCTTTCATGAGGCCAGTGGTTGATCAGAGGTCAACCGCAAATTGGCTGAAATTTATTGATGTGACATTTGCAATGTTTACGACTTGTAAAGGTAAACCCTATTGCCCCCCCCAATGGAGGGATCCATACTAGTTCTAGTAAGATGTTAATAAAGATACGTATCAATCTGCCGAGTTGTTCCTGCTGAACCCTACTCTGGCCTATTCTAGGGGTGATAACCCCTGAGCAGCCCTTACCTGTGCTGGCGTTTATCGATTGCAGCCTAAAGTCCAGTGCTAAGACGCTGCATTGGGTCTAATTCTTGATTTACTGGACATGATGACCAACGCTCTATCTCCTAGGTCTTTGCATCTGCGCCAGAGCACCCCCCCCATGAAACCGGACGTGGATCTCAAGACCAAAACCACCGAGTTGTTGCGATTTTATCAGCAGCAGCGGGATCCCCAGGTGCGCAATCAGCTGGTGGAAATGAATTTGGGTCTGGTGCGAAAAGAGGCTCACCATTGGCGACATCAGTGTCAAGAAAGTTTTGATGATCTAATGCAAATCGGTAGCCTTGGTCTCATCCAAGCTATCGAAAGGTTCGATATCACACGGGGACTGGCCTTCAGTTCCTTTGCCATGCCCTATATCCGGGGCGAGATCCAGCATTACCTGCGGGACAAAAGCCCCACCATGCGTCTGCCCCGTCGATTGGTGGCTCTGCATCGACAGGTGAAACGAGCCATTCCCCTTCTGCGACAAGAGTTAGGCCGATCACCCACCGAACTGGAAGTGCGTCAGCATTTGGCCATCAGTGAAAACGACTGGCGCGATATGCAGGTAGTCCACCAAAATACCTTTTTGCTCAGCTTGGATGCCCCCACCCAACAGGGGGAGGGGGAAGGCGCGGCCTTGGGGGATGTGGTACCTGATGCCAACTATCGCAGCTTTCAATTGGCCCAAGAAGATCGTTACCGCCTGCAAGAGGCCCTGGGGCAACTGGAGAATCGCACCCGCACCATCCTAGAATTTGTCTTTTTGTATGACCTGACCCAAAAAGAAACCGCAGAACGATTGGGGATCAGCGCGGTTACAGTTTCTCGCCAGGTGAAAAAAGGATTGGAGAAGCTCTACCGATTGCTCAATACTGAGATTTTCTAGTATTCCTTGGCAGAGATTTAACGTAGGACAATCACCTGTGTCTCCTATTCTCCACCAAGTTGCCTTAAACCCAGGGGCATAGGTTCGCTAGCAACTGTCGAGGTCTGTCAGGAATTCTTGACGATTTGGCGGCAGTAATTTAATACAGGCTGCGGCGATGTGTTCTCACGTATTAACGAGTCAACTGATCCAGGACAGGCTGATCATTAAACATTTCTTCCCAATTGGTTCCTGCCACCGTCTGCCAAAAAAAGTAAAGGGTGAGAAACAAAGGCAAGACCACCCCCAAAAAAGCAATGGTGCCGATGATATTGGCATAAAGACGGGTCTGTTTTTGTTGATCAGACCGAATCGTCTTGGCACTTCCCGTCAATGCCCCTGAGGTGAAGCCCGCAATCACGGATCCCAGCACTCCTGCCACCACCGTTGGAATCAACCAAGGCTCGATGGCATCGAAGGGAATACCCAAGATCCTGGGCATCGCAATAAAGCAGATGACCTCTAAGATAATCCAGGTAAAGATGTAACCCAGGATACTATTGCGTGTTGCATCACTAGCGTCTTGCATTGGGTTCTCTGGCAGGGCTAACACTATTAATGCTGCTATTGTGCCCCAACTCCTGTGGAGCGCTACTCGTCTTCAGCAAAAATGAAGCGATAGAGCTCGTCTAAGGTGGGTTCGGGGCTATCGAGAGCAAAGGCAACGGCATCCTCAATCACCGCTTGGAGCCGGCTCTGAATTTCCTGACAATCGGCCTCTGTCAAGAGATTATGCTCTTGGCCATAGCGTTCCAACTGTTTGATGGGATCCCGTTTGCGCCAGAATTCCTTTTCATCAGGATCCCGCAGCTCGTCTGGATCGGCCAGAGAGTGGCCCCGGAACCGATAGGTCATACATTCAAACAAAGTCGGGCCTTCCCCAGCTCTGGCTCGGGCGACCGCCTCTTGAGTTGCCTGCCGCACCTCTAAGACATTCATGCCGTCCAACTGATACCCAGGCATCCCAAAAGCAGGGCCTTTGCGGTAGATAGAGGTGTCTGAGGTGGCCCGCTCATGCGCCATACCAATCGCCCAAAGGTTATTCTCCACCACATAGATGATGGGGAGCTTCCAGAGAGCAGCCATATTCAGACATTCATAAAACTGGCCATTATTGCAGGCTCCATCCCCAAAGAAGCAGGCGGTCACTTGGTCAGTTTCTCGGTACTTAGCACTAAAAGCAGCCCCCGTAGCCACTGGGATCCCTTCGGCCACAAAGGCATACCCCCCCAAGAAGTTATGCTCTGCCGAAAAGATGTGCATGGATCCGCCCCGACCCTTGCTACAGCCGGTGGCTTTGCCAAATAATTCTGCCATCACCGACCGAGCCGGAACCCCAGTGCTGAGCGCATGGACATGATCCCGATAGGTGCTGCATACATAGTCGGTGGACTTCAGCGCCTTGATCACTCCGGTGGCAACCGCCTCTTGGCCATTGTAGAGATGCACAAACCCAAACATCTTGCCGCGATAGTACATCTCGGCGCATTTATCCTCAAACAACCGCCCCAAGGTCATATCTTCATAAAGCATCAGGGCCTCATCGCGGGTGATGAGAGGCTGCTGATCGGGGGTGAAATGAGGAGAGGTCGATACGTCTGGAGCTTGAACCATGAGGAATGCCAGAGTGGAAGACGAGTATGACTTTTTAAGGTATCACACCCTATGGCTCACTCATCTAAGGCGAGCAGCTCCCAAGAAGAAAGCCAGCACAAGAAAAAGCCAGGGGTGTGACCCCCCAGCCCGTAGTGTTCCCTGTTAGTGAGCTGATGCCGTGACCGATGGACAACGAATTCAACCCTGCTCTTAGTATCTGTGAGACAATCCGGGACTCCTGTGACCGCTATCACCCAGTTTTTGTGATCAAGATCACAAGAGAGGGCAGGAGTATGAGGGGGAGTTAGCTTTAAAGCTCTAAGGTAGCTACGCCCGTACACCTGTCAGCAGGAGAAATCTTAGCTACTCTATAGCTACCTCTACTCAATTAGCGGATGCTATTTCATCATAGAGCTGGGATCCTGTTGATAGGATTCATAGGTAAGGACTGACAGAAAGCAGTCAGCTCATAATAGTCCTAGCCTATCCAGCCGGTGATAGCGGTAGTCTTTAGAGACCTTTTCATCTCCAGGAGTCCACCGAGAATCAACCGACCCCCGATAGAGGCCGACCACTGATAGATACCGATAGATAGTGATAGACGTCCATGTATTGAGGGGAGTGATCCCGTGTTGTATCTTGCCGAGCTCACGAAACCGATTGTAGGTAATCCCACTCTCCAACTCCTGGCGCGCACGCAGCAACAGGATAGTTGGCAATCGGTCAACGAAGAAACCATCCCTATTGAAGGACGGGCTGCCCGTGAGTTTAAGGATGGCAGCTTGGTGTTGGTGGATATTGGGGCCAATCGCCAGATCAACCGCATCACCGAAGCGGCCAAGCAGGTGGTGACTTATCTGCAAAACTTTAGCCGACTACATGAACGGGCTCGCGAACAAGAGGGGGAGATCGAAGAATGGAAGCAGTCCCTCAGCTTTCAGTCCAATGAGCTCAATCGCCGTCTGTCGGAGCTGGATAGTCAGGAGGAAGAGGTTCGCACCCTCTACGAAAAATATCAACGGGCGGAAGAAGACACCAGGGTCTTAGAAGCGAGACAACAAGAACTGGCATCGCTTGAAGCTCATCTCAGCGAACAGCAGCGGTTGGTGGGGCAGCAACGAGAAAACCTTCGCCAACAACAAGAAGAACTAGCTCGCCATTTGGGTGAGGCCCAAAAGAGTCGGCTGGGGGATGAAGAAGCTGCCGAATTGCAATCTTTGTTAGGCAATCTGGCCACCGACTTAACCACCCTGTCGGAGCCCCAGCAGTATCTTCAGGACTTTCATGCTCGGTTGGTTCAAGAGCAAGACATTTTAGATCAGGCCCTGGCCCAATTGGAGCAGGAACAGCAGCAGGCTCAGCAGAGCCAAGGAGAGCTTGATCAAGCCCTCCAAACTTGGGACCAGAAGCGCCAGGATTGGTTGAATGCTCGGGAATTTCTGATGCAACTCTATGCCGATGTACAGACACAAACAGGCCAATTAGCCCTGTTGCAGCAGCATATTCAGGGCATCACTCAAGCTCTCAATACCACCGAGCAAGCCAAACAATGTGCCGATTGGTTACTGCAAGATAACGATAGTCTGATTGCCCAAAACACCCAGAGCTCCGGTGCCCCCGAGTCCACCATCAGCCTGCCCGATTTGGAGGCTCAAGTTGAGCAACAGCGCCGCCTCTACGAACAGCGCTCTGGACAGGTGAATCAGCAGGTGGCCGAGCTGGAGCAAAGCCAACAACAGATTGCTGAAAAACAAGCCAGTCTCGATCAAGCTTCCCCAGATGA
>JBHJNR010000373.1:0-9396 GCA_050330615.1 Cyanophyceae cyanobacterium | reverse complement strand
GTGTCTACTTTATCTGAGCTTACGAAGGGTGAGGCTAGGATCCTATCGTTATGAAGAAACGTAAAGCACTTTCCGGTCAACCGCAGGGATCCCTGAGTGCTCTGGCTCGTCACCGACTGGTGGCAGGTCTGGCGGCAATTGCTCTGGCAGGAACCGCTGGGATACTCGGGGTGCAGAGCATCAAAGCCAGCTGGCCTCCTGATTTGTATGCGGCTGTGGTGGAGAATCACCATCTGGCGGTACGTCTCTTGTTGTGGCAGTCAGAGAATCCCCTGGTTTTAGACGAGTATGGCCGCTCGTTGCTGGCCTATGCCCCCTCAGGTGGGGTCGCCCGTCTGCTGATTGAGGCGGGGGTGGATGTTAATCAACCCGAGGCCAATGGGGCTTTGCCGCTGCATCATGCGGCTCGGCATGGTCGCTATGGGGTGGCGCAGGCTTTAGTGGAGGCAGGGGCTGATATTGCGGCTCGATTTGGGGCGGGTGGCACCGCGCTGCATTTTGCCGTCTGGCAGGGGGATCCCCAAGTGGTGACTTTGTTGCTAGAGCAAGGGGCGGTGGTGGAAGACCCCGATGGCTATGGCAATACGCCGATCTATTTGGCCCAAGTGCAGGAGCATACGCATCTCTATGAGCTGTTGGAGCAGTACCGCTAGGGAGGAGGGGCCAGCCTTCACGGCATCCTGTTTGCCCCAGAAAGGGATCCTGCTGTGTTCTAATGGGGATGCTTTACTCACCCTCTAGCACCGCCTCACCTCTAGCCCTTTACCCCAAACGACCTTATGCAAGTGCTGATTGTGGGATCCGGTGGACGTGAGCACGCTCTCGCCTGGAAGCTGGCTCAGTCGCCCTCCATCACCCATATCTATTGCGCCCCTGGCAACGGAGGTATGCGCCAGACCCCCAAATGTCAGCTGGTGCCGATGTCAGCCGATGATCTGGAGGGATTGCTGCGATTTGCCACTGTCCAGGGCATTGGTCTGACGGTGGTGGGGCCAGAGATCCCCTTGGTGGCTGGCATTGTGGATCGGTTTCAGGCGGCTCGATTGCCCATCTTTGGGCCGACCCAGGCCGCTGCTCAGATCGAAGGTAGCAAAGCATGGGCCAAAGCCCTGATGCAGGAAGCCGGGATCCCGACCGCGTCATACCAAGTATTTGAGGATAAAGCTACAGCCCTGGTCTATCTAGAGACTCAGCCCTTGCCGGTGGTGATCAAAGCTGATGGACTAGCGGCGGGGAAAGGCGTTACGGTGGCCCAAACCCTGGCGGAAGCCTGCGAGGCGGTAGAGGGTCTGTTTGCCGCCAGCCCAGGGCAATCGGTGGTGATCGAGTCCTTTTTGCCGGGAGAGGAGGTCTCAGTCTTGGCCCTTTGTGATGGGGAGATCTGTCGCCCTCTTTTGCCCATTCAAGACCATAAAAGGGTAGGAGAGCAGGATGCCGGAGCCAATACCGGCGGGATGGGTGCCTTTGGGCCCGTGCATCGGGTGGTGTCGCCAGCCCAGATGGAGGTGATTCAAGACCGGATTTTGGATCCCACCTTGGCCGCGCTCAAAAAGCGAGGCATCCGGTATCAAGGGGTGCTCTACGCTGGGTTAATGATCTCGCCCGATGGGGATCCCGTGGTGTTGGAGTTCAACTGCCGCTTTGGGGATCCCGAGACCCAAGTGTTGATGCCCCTACTGGATACCCCGCTGGAGGAGTTGCTGCTGGCTTGTGTGCAGGGGCGGCTGGAGTCGGTGAACTTAAAGTGGCGACCGGGCATGGCGGCTTGTGTGGTCATGGCAGCGTTGGGTTATCCCGGCTCTTATGAGCGGGGCAAGCCGATCACCGGACTGGAATCTGCTACCGCCACATCCGATCAACTGGCCCTCTTTCACGCCGGCACCCGAACGGTGTTTCCCCCCACGCAATTGGGTCGACCTACGGTGCCTCAACTGGTAACAGATGGGGGACGAGTCCTGTGTGTGTCAGGCTGGGGGGACTCTCTGCCAGAGGCCTTAGATCGGGCTTACGCTGGCGTTAAGGAAGTTGAGTTTGAGGGATCCCACTACCGTTCTGATATCGGCTGGCGAGAACTGGCGGCTCAGAATTTGATACCGGGATCCCACTGATTCAAGATTGAGGATTCCGAGTGGGATCGCCAACTGTGGGGGGTACCCTAATTGACGGAATAGTGTAGAACGGCGGATAGAATTCTCGTCCATCATCCTCAACCTCTTATGACTGACCCCGATGATCTACTCCGCCAAGCCCGCATGGCTCATCAGGCTAAGGTGGGGCATCCTCGTGCTGTGACGCAGGCGATCTCCCAGTCTTTGATCCAACAAGGGATCCCAGCTCAGGTGGATCTTCAGGGCGATCTGCTGCGAGTCCGTCTCAATGCCACTCAGGTCTCAAAAGGAGATCTGGGGCAGGCGCAGGTTTATCTGACGATGCAGCAGCTCCAGATCCCAGGGCCATTGCGGGTGAAGTTGTTTGGATTGGATGGCAATCGGATTCAGTGGCAGCGAGAGTTTGACCTGAGGGCAGGATCCTCAACCCCTTGGAACCGTTTTAGTTTTGATCATCCGCTGGTGAATCTGGGGGCGTTTCCGATCTCAATAGGGGTAGCTCTGCTGGTTAACCATATCGGTCTACTACAACTGTTTCATCTGCCAATGCACATCTGGATCCACGAATTTGGCCATGCGATTCCGGCTTGGTTGTGTGGGCGGCGGGCGATTCCATTGCCTTTTGGCATCACCTTCACCTCTCTTGATCGGGAGCTATTTGTCTATGTCGGGATCCTCTTTTTAATCGGGGTGCTGTTCGTCAAGGCATGGCAGGAGCGACTGCGAGGGTTGATGGGGGCACTCTTGGCCTTGGTGGGTCTGCAATTTTGGATGACGTGGATGTGGGATTACTGGCGATTTGATTTTTGGGTTGCCTTTGGGGGCGTGGCCGGAGAATTTATCCTCAGTGCGCTGTTGATGATGGCTTTTTATCTACAATTGCCGGATCGATGGCGATGGGACGCTTGGCGATTTGTGATCTTGGGCATCGCTGCCAGCTCCTTCTGGAAAAGCTACTGGATGTGGCACAGCATCGCGCGCGGGCAATCTCAAATTCCTTGGGGATCCCTATTTGGGGGCCAAGGGGATACGGGCGGCGATATGAATCGGCTCAATCTGGATTACGGCTGGAGTCCCGATCGCATCATCGATACCTACAACCAGCTGGGATCCCTGTGTCTGCTCGGGCTGCTGGGGGCCTATATCGCCTTTGCCGTGCAACTGAATCCAGTGGTTTGGTTTGGCCTCAGACAACGATGGATCCTCTGGTGGTACAAAGTGGCTGGATAGAGGGTTTGGGTGCGGGCTGACCGGAGCGCCTCCAGCTCAAGCACAGACACGATTTCGTCCTTGCCCCTTCGCCTCATAGAGCTTTTTGTCCGCCTGTTGAATCAATTGAGTCATAGTCCACTCAGGCACCCACTGGGCCACCCCAATGGAGAGGGTGAGGGCGATGGTCTTGGACTGAAAGGAGAAGGGGTGGACGGCTACCATCGCTCGCAATTTCTCAGACATCGTTACAGCCCCTGAATGAGCCGTCGCAGGCAAGATCAGGGCAAACTCTTCTCCTCCATAGCGCGCCACCAGATCGCTGGGTCGGATGTGATCTTTGAGCAGTTGGGCCAGTTCCCGCAACACATAATCCCCCGCCAGATGGCCATAGGTATCATTGGTGTGCTTAAAAAAATCCACATCCAGCATGACCAAGGTCAGGGGATGCTGATAACGGTCAGCCCGCTGGATCTCCCGATCCAACGTCTCCAGGAAAAAGCTTTTGTTATGGATGCCCGTCAAGCCATCCACAATGATCATGCGGTAGAGAATCTCGTGGTATTGCACCTCGATATCACTGCCGCTGAGAAACTTAAAAATGGTTTCGCCAATTCTGACCTGATCGCCCCCCTGGAGCTGTACCTCACGACTGAGCCGATCATTGACATAGGTGCCATTGGTGGAACCCAGATCGGAGAGATGATACAGGGATCCCTGGCGTTCAATACGGCAGTGATGGCGGGAAACACTGTCATCTTCTAGCACAATGCTATTGCGACTGCCTCGGCCCACTGATAGCAATTCTTCCCCCAAGATATACTGCCGTCCGATCAACGTTTGATTGGAGGAATAGATTACCACAAGGCAATCTTGACCAGGCTCGGCGGGCGGCTGGCTCTCTTCAGGATGAATGATCCGAGTTATAACCTTGGAGGAGAAAGAGTGCGATGACATAAAAAATCTGATGCGGAGTGCCAACAGAACAGATCAGCCCAGTTAGTTCAGCGCCCCGACTCTCGATCGTTGAGCAGCTAAACACCCATCCCAACTTTACCTGAGAACAATAGGATAAGTGAATTAACCCCTGCTGGGCTCACCATCTCAGCAAGCACAGGGGCAAAATCCCCTATCTTCAACGGGGATCGTAGATTTCTAACCGGAGGGTCTGCTCTGCCAGCACTGCTGCCGTGGTCATCACTTGGCGAATGGCCTGGAGGGTACGACCACCTCGCCCAAATACACGACCGCGATCTTGAGCATCAAACGACAGTCGCACCCGTACCCGTTTGCCCCCAGCCGTGGACTCAATATCCACCCGCAAAGAGTGGGGATCCCCAATTAAGGGCTCGACAAGGTGACGGACGAGGGTGCGATAGTCGGGCTTCATCATCAGATCCTGTTCAGAGCAGAGTCTTGGGATCAGCAGAGTCTTTGGATCACACCGTCACATCAGCGGTTGTACTGGCTTCAGCAACGGGTTCTTCTGCCGTTGGTTCTTCCGTTGCAGATTCTTCTGTTGCAGGTTCTTCCGCTACTTCAGGCGTGGCCTCTGCGACAGACTCTACCGCTTCATCAGCAGTCTCATCAGCGACAACCTCAGGTTCAGTGGTTACTGCCTCTGTCGTTTCAGCTGTTTCGGCCTCTGCCTCGACCACCGCAGGTTCTTCTTCGATTTCTTCAATTACCGGCAAGATTTTAGCAATCGCTGGGATCCGTAGGGTTTCTAGCCCTTCTTCGGTGCCTGCTTTGCCTGCTTTGAGCATCTCCAGGATCCCGGCCTTGCGCAAGATGGATTCCCGCGTTTCGGTGGGCTGAGCCCCTTGACGCAACCATTTCAGAAGCCCGGCGGTCTCCAAAACCGTTTCCTTGGTGCGAGGATTGTAGAAGCCTAGCTCCTCCAAGGGACGAGCTTGACGGCGGGAACGGCTTTCGATGGCGATGATGCGGTAACTCGGCTCGCGTTTTTTGCCGTATCGCTTCAACCGCAGCTTCAACATATCAGACGGATCTCCTGGGTCACGAGGGGTAAAACAATTGAGATGAATTTTGCCACGCTGTACAGACTGACAAAGCCTACAGCCTGACTAGTATATCGTAAGAGCCTGACGATTCAAACCATTCCTCTGTAAATCGAAAACCTCCCTTGAGTCCTCACAGCTCTAAGACCTGTTCCCTGGACGGCAATCGGGGACAATAGAAAAACCACCCTCCCCAGCCAGGATTCATGCCCACCGTGCCTGCACCACTTCGTCTGATCGTGATCGTTGTTGGTAGCCTGATCGTCTGTGGTCAGTACCTGCAAGGGCTGACCGGGATCCATGCCGCTATCGCCCCCTACTCCGGTTGGCTAGCCAATGGACTGGTGCTGAGCATGGTGGCGGCCACAGGAGGAGTGATCTTGGCGGGCTGGCGCTGGATTCGCCCCACCGACCCCAGTCCCCAAACAGACCCCAAACAGGGATCCCGTCGACCCCGCCGCCGCGCCACCACTCAGCAGGTCAAACGCCAGATCCAGTCCACTGATCAGCTGATTGCTCGGTTGCAGGATGATATCGCCCGCCAAGATCTGCAAAATCGCTCCAGCCAAATCCAAGCGGAGCTGGAGGATGAGACATTACATTTGGTGGTATTTGGCACTGCCTCTGCGGGCAAAACCTCTTTGGTGAATGCTCTGTTAGGGCGCTGGGTGGGGGAGACAGCTCCGATCTTGGGCACCACCCCGACGGGATGCGCCTACACCTACACCATCGCCGGGGTCAAAAGCGAGGTCTTGCTGACCGATACCCCTGGGCTGCAAACCATCGGTCAGACCGGCGAAGCAGAAGCCCGTGAACTAGCCGCCACTGCCGATCTACTGGTGTTTGTGGTGGCGGGTGATCTATTGGCCTCCGAATATGCCGAATTGCTAAAGCTGGCTCGCTCTGGCAAACAAGGGATCCTGGCCCTGAATAAAACGGATCAGATCATGCCCGAAGATGTGGAAATCATCTTGACCCATCTGCGTCACCGTACCCGTGGCGTGATTCCGGCTCATCAGGTGGTGGCCATCTCAGCCCAGCCCCAGCCCCTCAAGGTCAAGCATATTCACCCCAATGGCAGCGTTGATATTGGCTACGAAGACCAAGCCCCCGAGATTCAGACCTTGGTGGATCAGATCTCAACTATTTTGCAGACTCAGGGGCACCATCTGCGGTTGGCTAATGCCCTCAACCAATCGGAGACATTAGCCATCAGTGCCCAGGCGGTTTTGATGCAGGAACGCTTTGATCTGGCCCGCCAATCGGTGGAGCAGATGCAGTGGGCCACCGCTGCCGCCGTAGCTGCTACCCCCTTACCTGCGCTGGATCTCTTGGCCGCTATCGCCATCAATGCCCGCCTGATCCACCAACTGCACACCCTCTATGAGCGTCCCATCCAGCTGGGGCAGGCCAAAGAAATTGCCCAATCGTTGGGACAGGTGCTGCTCAAACTGGGGGGGGTAGAACTGGCCAGCCAAGCCCTGGGATCCCTGCTCAAAGCAGGCCCGCTTGCTCTGGTGGGGATCCCGCTCCAGGCGGTCAGTGCAGCCTATCTGACCCGGATTGCCGGATTGGGCTATGTGGATCTGCTGCGAGCCCAGGATCAGGGGCAAGACTTCTCAATTTCAGAAACGGCCCTGACAGAGCGGATCCAAACCCAGCTGCGCCGCCATCGCCAGCCCGCCCTCTTGCGTCAGTTTGTCCAACGGGCCATCAAAGCTGTGCCCTCTATGCTGCGGGAGCAGAGCCACGGGATCGGTTCCCCTATCCCAGAACCTGCTCATACCCCAGAGACTGTGGGATCCCTTGCTAGAAAAAAGTTAAGTGCCTAAGATTTGGCCACTCTCCGCGCGTGTGTGAGAATCAGCATGTCTTAGGTTCTGTCTGATGGAGCAGCGGCGTTGAAACAAGTCGACTTTCTCATTCTCTTTGTGGTTCTGCTGGGCATCTCTCTGTTTGCCATGCAGAACGCTAATCCGGTGGCGGTCACACTTGCCCCTAATCTGACCTTTGAATTGCCCCTGGCCATCGAATTACTGATGGCGGCAGGCACCGGCGCTGCATTCTTCTGGATTTATGGGCTGTGGATGAAAATGCAGTTTGTGGTGGAATCCCGCGATCAAACCCGTGAACTGCGGGAGAAAGAAGCCTTTATTGAAGATATGAAGAAAACAGTGACGGAGATGGAAGGCAAGCTCAAGCAATTGCCCCCTTCTAAACGGGCTGAAGCTCAAGATGGTGAGGTTGAAGTAGACGCCACCCAGGTTGCAGAAACAACGGGATCCTAATCTTGGCTCATCTTGGCTCCCCTCAATAAGGATGGGCTGACCATCCAGCTCAGCTCTTGGAGTGCTCACCCATGATTGGCAAACTTGAAGTTCTCCGAACCAAAATCATCAGCCAGCCCTACTCTCGAAAATCGTGCGGCAGAGGGCTGTCTAGGGGTTCAATCACGGCCTTAGTACCAACAGTCAAGCCGATCTCTTCTGACCGGCCACCGGCTAATTCTAAAACCACGTTGATCGGGGGAGTCCCTGGGCCTGGGCCGTAGGTGGGACAGGCATTGGGGGCACTGGTGCAGGGGGGTACGTTGTCAGCAATATGCACGACTTCATCCCCAGCAATGAAAATAATGTCCAATGAGATCGGCACATTGAACATCCAGTAGGACACTCTGGGCGCGGGGGGATCGTAGGGGAAGATCATGCCCCGGTCGGGAGCTACTTCCTCTCGAAACATCAGTCCCATTGATTGCTGCTGGGGAGTTACGGCGGCCTCCAGCAAAAACTCGTAGTCGCCGATGGTAGCTTTAGCGACCAGTGGCAACTGTTGCCCTCTGACCTCAGGCTCAGCTGTTTCTGTAGGGATGTCCTGGGGCTCGGATCCGGTGAGGGCATTGCCCACATCTGCCGCGCAACTCCAGCAGAGACAAAAAGCCAAACTGCTGAGGATCCAAACGGATGGCTTCAAGACTCGACCCCACACCATAATGGCTACCTTCTAATGATCTGGCCTGATGTTGCTTAGCATAGCTGCCGATGGGTCTGACAAAGGTTCTGCTCAGAGTAAAGATAGTTGCTGCTGGAGGGCGCAGCAACTATCTTTGAGGGCTAGATGATATTTCGCAGAGCATTAATCGGGATCCCTGTCCTCGCTTTGACGTCAAGCACCGAGTTGAAAGTGCCCTTGAGAGCTCGCTCATGGCAGATCTTTTGGGCTACCTCAGGCTCCAGACCACAGACCACCAAATCATGACTTGAGAGCGTATTTAAGCGATGCCAAGAGGTGTTAAGGGTTTGCTGATACCGGACTCCATAACTCAGGATGGGGGCTAAATGGTCGATATATTGACCAGGGATCCCGGCCACATCTTTCAGCTCCTCTAGATCGGCAAAGGCAAATCCTTCTCTTTGGAATTCTTCGATCACATTGGCATAGACAATCGGGATCCCTAAGAAGCCGACCATCTCATCTTTGGAGATGTTGTTGATATCAGACGGCCCATAGATCTTAGCTAAGCGGGCGGAGGTTTTGGCATCGCGGGGTTTGACGCTACCTTTGGGGCTAGTCCGCAACAAAAACTCCTGTCGATTGAACCAGGCAAACCCGATCTGCCCTAACCACATCAAGGAGATCAACGGCCCCAGAGAGCTGACCCCAGCGGCCAAAAAACTGACCCCAAAAGCCAGGGATCCCCCAATCATCCATGACTTCAGGTTGGCCCGATAGCCCGCAAAAGCAATTGCAGCGGCCCCCACCACCGGGACACAGGCGATCCAGACCCATTGGGGGGTAGGAGCAGAAACCAGCCCTTCAGACGAGGGCGGACGGTAGGGAGTCAAAGACATGCGGTTACAGCCAAATCATTGCAGGATAGGCGAGCAGAGAAAGACCTATCAGATGGACTTGAGGATCTTGGTGCGCTTGTCCTCATATTCGCCAGCCGTGATGATGCCCTGGTCATAGAGACCTTTGAGTTCAGTCAGTGCCGCTGCTTTATCTTTGGTGGACTCTAAGGTATAGCCGCCCTGAGCCACGCCGTTGTATTTCAACTCAAA
>JBHJNR010000372.1:0-7995 GCA_050330615.1 Cyanophyceae cyanobacterium | reverse complement strand
TTGCTGGACTCCGGGGTATCGTTGCTTGCTTCCGCGCAGCGGTACCCCATCGCCCAGCCTCCTATCCCTCTCCCGCCAAGCTGCGCAGCTTGGCGGGAGTCTCTCGGAGTTTCAGATGAACCGTCTGATTAAACGTGTCATCAGTGCCCAATAGGGTGATGATCAATTCGACCTGATCCCGCTCTAGAGATGCCGGTGTGGCTCCCGCCAAAAGACTGTCGGCATCAAGCGGGTGCATCACTGTCCAGGTCAGGGCAAAGATGGGGGTCATGGTGCGGAACAATTTCAGGTCATAGAATCACCGCAGCACCCCCCCTTCCGCTGTGATCTCGTTGCGGATCAAGGTGACACGAATTTGGGCTTCGACAATTTGATTGAGCCGCTGATTGGCCACCCGAAACATCAGGGTTGGCAGACCATTATTCTCGGCCACTACCGCCACCCGGCTAAACATCACCCGAGCATTGGGTTTGGAGATGCGAGCAAACATTAAGCCCGTGGATGTGGCAATGCCAAACAAACTCACCAGCGGCTGAATCGTGACGAGGATATTGCCATACCAAGACTCGGGTGTTAGCCCGCCATACCCGATCGTGGACATGGTTTGAATACTAAGGAAGGGGCTGAGGGGGTGAAACAGCGTCCTAGCTGAAGAGAGACAAACTCTACCTGAGACTATAGAAGCTCAGAGACACTTGCCGGGATCCCTTGTTGGCGTAGCGTATCAGCCATATAACGGGCATATTCCACTTGCTCAAAAGACGCAAGCTGGACAAATTGCTCACCCTCAATGTTGGTGATAAAGGCTTCCTCTGACACCGACCGCGCCCGTGCTAGGGACTGATCGCCGGAGTAGTCCATCAGCACCAAAAAGATGCCCTCTCCCCGACTGGGATCTAGCCTATCGACACTGACGGGGGCAAGCTGAGGCAGGGCAGTCGCTGTTGCATAACTGGCTTCGAGGCGGCTACGGTTCGCGGTGGCAACAATGCGGGTTACGGGCCGAGCCGTCGTTGGCTGAGCTGTCGATTGAGGTTGTAACCGAGAGGAGGCCACGGTCAAAGCACTCAGAGGATTGGTGATCGCATCAAGCGGATCGATCGTATCTGAGGGGGAAATCGGCCTCAGGATCCGACGCACTATAGCACCTGTGAACGGATCGGTATATTCCATTACCCGTGTATTTGGGGCTAAGGTTTCCTCAGATCCCACCGGAATGAGCGGCATCGCCATCAGATCTGGCAAAGGCCCCAAGACTGGTGGCGGGGTGGGGGAAGTAGCACTGATCGCATTAGAGTCACCACTAGGATCCTCAGCCCGATTGGGATTGCCGGGGGCAATCAACCAGCCCACACTCCAAATAATGCCAATACAGGATCCGGCCCACAGCAGCAGCACCAAAATGGGAGAGATCAAGCCAGGGATCCCGCGTCTCTCCTCTAGCTCCAAGTCCTCAACCACATCATGGGGCTGAAGGTAGGCTGATCTGGAAGAACTGGCGGGACGGGGCATAGAGGGCAATAACGAGGGAGAGAGGTGGGTTAGAACAGGTTGAGCAGAAGCCATCGAATCAGATAGGCTGGCGAGTTGCTCTTCCTCCGACGGATCTAGGCGGAAGGGATCAAACCCGTTCTCTCTTGATTTTAATGGGTTGTCCCCTGAGTTGGAGGGAGGAACAGACTCTGCAGCTTCCTCAGCGGTCAGCTTTGGGGCTTCGGTCACTGGTTTTTGCTGTTGAGTTTGCTGCCAAGTGCGAAAGCGATCTAGCTCCTGAAGAGCATCTAGATCAAGCTTGGCCACCACCTGGTGTAACGGCAAAAACCGCCGATGGGTGACCCCAGGGACAGAGAAGCCGGGTGGTGATGAGCTAGACGGAGACTGATTGGATCCATTCGTGCCATTATCATTCATCTATTTTCCCCCAGTGGGATCCCTTTTTAGGATGCCATAGGCTGGAGAGAGATGGCCTAGGGCTTACTAGCCAAATAGAGGGCGCGAACATCCAGAGGGATCTGCTCAAAGCAGGCGGAGCGGGCTTGGGTCACCGCTACTGCTACCGCCTCAGGCTTGATCAGGAATCCTTCCTGCTGAAGTTGGGCGGCAATCTGGTCTTTTGACCAGCCAAATCGATCCCATAGCAGCAGCATAAAGCGATCCGGGGGATCTAAGCGATTGAGGGCTGCTTTGACATACCACGTCAGCACCGGGGAGATTCCGGCCAGCTCCTGTTCCCGCTTTTGTTGCTCTGGGGCATTGGCTGTTGCCTCCACATGCTCTGGGATCCCTGTGTGTAGCCATGCTTGGATTTGGGTCTGTATCCAATCAGCCAAAGAGGAGGAACTAGCGATGTGTGGTGAGCCGAGCATCTGGGTCAATAGGTAATGCCAAAGCTCATGCCAGATTCGGGGGGAAGGGGGTGATCCGGCCCAGTCTTGCCAAAGCTGATCCACATGACGGGTATATCGGCAATAAAGGGCTACACAGGAGCGGGCAACATTAGAATCCGATTGAAAGATCTGCACCAATCGTTCATCGGGCGTCCCTTGTAATCCCCGCACCATGGAGGAGTCGCATTCGGGCCATACCAGCAGACTAGGTGGCGTCAATGGTGGCGTCAATGGCAACAGAGCTTTATCCAAACAGGTTGATTCTCCTCGTTAGACTGACAGATCTCAGATCACTGACTGATCATGGCTAGATCTGAGTGTAGCGGAATCAACATGAAAAGGACTCAAAGCATCTGTGAACCTGGAGCACCTCTAATCTGCTGAACTAGAGATCTTCTGAGCTAGAGATCTTCTGAGTGAGGAATCCATCACCGTTGGGCAGTTTAGGCAAGGGTTAGCAGTGTAGACAAAGGTTGGCAGTTTAGGCAAGGGGCTTAAGCCCCTTGTTCATGGTTGATCAGAGGTTGATCAGAGATTGATCAGAATTTGATTAGTCGTTAATCGGTAGTTGATCAATTGATCCTACCCAGGATTATCCATAGGGATAGACAAGATAGTATCAGGCTCAAGCAGTCAGGCAAAGCTCTCTAGAGTGCTGAGATCTAGCTTGAGGATTAACCTGAGGTAGATTGTTGGCCAAATCACAAAATCTTTCGCTGGGGGATTGATGTTTGGGGTATATCTTTTGGTAGTAAAAGACCCGACCAGGTAGTGAGCGATGGGCTTTATCATGGGCAGAAGGAAGATCATGTCCAACAAAACAACGGCCACTATCAGGCTCAATTGCCACCGTCCATCCAGAATAGCGGGATCCCAGTTTCTCCGTCACCACATTTTGATAGATCCAACGGACGCGATCGAGGATAGATGTAGAAGCAACAGGTTGGCTCATCGACTGAGAGTCGACGCTGGCTAACCGGGAGTTGACCTCAGCCAGCAGCTCACTTTTAATAATAGGCTTGGTCAGATAACTGTCGGATCCCAATTTGATGCCAAGTCGGATATCTTTATCGATGGATTTGGCTGACAAAAAGACACAAGGGATATTGGCGGTGCTCGGATCTTGCTGTAACTGTTCCAGCACCTCGTATCCCGTCATCCCTTTCAGATCCAGGCCCTTATTTTCTTTTGCAAAGACAAATGCAGGCCATACCAAGCCCTCATCAGTGTTTTCACAGGGGAGTGCCAAGGATCCCATTCTTCTCTACGCAAATCCTATCGAATGTAGATGTCAAGCAATAGCAACATTGAGGGTGAGTAGGCTGTTGCTCCTGAGCGGGGCTGGTCAGGATTTAGAACCTTAACCCTTTGCAGGGTAAGCCTTTAGGGTTTTTACAATCCTACGAAAAAGGGTGCCTCTTGCTAATGGGAGACACCCCCTTGATGCCTAAATCCAACTCTGATGATGTGAGTGGGGGGGGCAAGTGAGCCGAGAGTTAAGACGGGAACCGCTGAACAGAAAGATTAGCCAAATGAGATCACCAAGAAAGGTTCTTGGAACTTGGCCCCTGACACCTGCCGACCCGACAGACTAGCGGGTAGTGATAGATTGCGCCGTTGATCGCCTGCGGTGATGGTCAGTTCTGGGCCTGATTGGCTCAACTCGATTTGCTGCTTGCTAAAGCCCGGAATAAATAGCTTCACCGTCCGGGCTGCTTCGTCCACGTCCACGGGTTTGGGCACATCGGGTTTGGCAAACAGTCCGGTCAGCGCTGATTCCAAAGCCGCTGGATCCCCACTGAGCTTAGGCACTGTCCGCAGGGCCAGGGGGGCAAACACCTCAGGGGCGATGGATCCCTCTGCCATAGGGGTGACGAGCACGCTGCCCACCGTCAGTCCGATCATTTGGGCACTGCCCCACATAAACTTGGCGGTCTGCACCGCAATCGGATCGGCAGTGGTCACCACATGGGCCAGCACCCGCAACGGATCCGCCAAGGCTTCTCGCCCCTCTGTCAAAAAGTTGCGTGTACCCCCCAGCTGATTGGGCAGATCATCCAACGAGGGGATATCCACCGAAGACACAGCCCGCAATAATGGCTCCGCAAAAGGGCGCAAGCTCTTGGCCAAGTCGGAGTCCAAAAACGCCTTGGATCCCCGTCGCCAATACCAACTGGCCACCTCCGGGATCCCGAGGCTGCGCAGCATATCCAAATTGCCGGAGCCATCGTAGACAATGCAGTCAAACTGGTTGCTGGCATCAAAACGGCGCAGAGCATCGAGAGCCAACGCCTGATCCATGCCCGGCAAGACCGCTAACTCTTGGGGATAGATATCCTTAAAAAAGGCATTGCGGAGATATTGGGCCTCTAACTCTTTGGCCTGTGACCAACTCCGCTCCAATAAGGGGGTCGAGCGCAGCTGTACCGCACTCAAATTAGCCGCAATTACCACGGGATCCGGCCCCAAAGTAGCCCCCAACATCGGTTCTAGGCTATGACCACTTTGGTCTCCCACCACCAGGACTCGTCGCCCCTGCTGAGCTGCCATCCGAGCCGCCGCCACCGCCAGCGTAGATCGTCCGGTGCCGCCTTTACCCAAAAAGGTGAGGATTTGACTCATGGTATTGGATCCCTTTTTCTGTATTGCTTGTCTGGATGGCTGCTTGTCTCGGCTGGGGGCTCTGGACGGATCCAGGGCTGCCGCTTGTCAGTTTAGCCAACTGAGCAAGATCATCGGGATGGTATGGCATCATCATCCCGACGAGGTCAAAGGGGAAAAGTGGGAAGGCATGGTGGTGGATCCCAGCATCTCTAATAATCGGTCGGCGGCATCTTGGCCTGAAACCCAAGCTCCCTCCACCCGTGCGCCCGCACACCAATCGCCGGCACAGACGAGAGGAAGCGTCGTCTGATCAGCGGATTCGGCCACCGGGATCCGGGCGGCCAGGCTGGACATACCTAGAATTTCAACGGGCAGCGAATATCGCCAGCGATGCACCTGCATCCAGACGGGCTCCTCGATCCAATAGTCCTTGAGACGGATGGCGGCATGGGTCAGCACCCGTTGCCCCACAGCCTCAAGAGCTGCCGCATCTTCCTCCAGATGATCTGCCGAAAAGGTGGGGGTGGTATGAATCACTAGTGTCGGGGCCATTGCATTCGCCCGCTTGCTGCTATCCAAACTGATCCAAGAGAGAATGTCGTCGTCCTCGCAGCGGATCCCTTTCCAGACAGGGGTAGGCACCGTGTCAGCATAGCCCGCCAAAATCGCCAGACAGGGATGATAGAGGGCCGACTCCAGCAGCGGTTGTAGGGGTGAAGTGGGGGGTAGGATCCCTTCTACCAAAGGCACAATCTGCGGGGCGGGCAAGGCCATCACCAAAGCAGGAGTTGTGACTTCAAAGCCTTCTTCACTGCTGATATGCCATCCCTCAGCCAGAGGCTGCACTTGGTTCACACGGGTTTGAGTCCGAATGGTGAGGGATTGAGCCAGATGTTTGGCCAACGCTGTCATCCCCTCTGGACAGATGTAGCGGGGATCCTGGCTATTGGCGCTGGGGGTCTGCAATCCCTCAGGAGTGAGGCTATGCAGGGTACGCGTCCATTCGGTGACCAAACCCAATTCGAGGGGCTCTTTAAGGACACGATGAAAACTGTCGGTATCCACCGAGAAATACTGCACCCCGTGATCTAAAATCCAGGCATGATCATCGGTGACTCTTCGGGTGGCCAGCCGTCCCCCCACCCCTCGAGATTTCTCTAGCACTAACACCTTGAGTCCTGCCTTTGAGAGTTGACGGGCACAGGCCAAACCAGCCATTCCCGCCCCGATCACCACTACATCAGGCTGTTGTTCAGTCATAGATGAATTTAACTCTCATCTTTCAGTCCAGTTTTTGGCATCTTTCCAGTTTTTGGCATCTCGGGTGATGACGGCTTCAATCTGGGCTATCGGATGAGGATCTGCCTGCTCTACCCGCACGATAGCCCACCGCAGTAGCTCACAATCAGGATCTCGAATCTGTAGCTCGGTCTGGAGGGTGGCTGGGAAGGAGCCTAGAGGGGTCACCACCGGCAAAGACAGGGTGATCAGCTCAATTCTCACGCTCAATTCTCACAATGATCAGAGGGCCAGGCCTGAGATACTTCAGATTTACACTGGCGTATTTTGCGGGGGCGCATTAAGATCCATTGCCGAATTGCAAGGCATAGACTTCATCTTCTTTGCCCCCTTCGATTTCTAGATCAGACAAGGCACGGGCCACGCATAACAGGGTATAGCCCTTCTCTTTTAATTCGGGTGCCACCCCCAAGGCTTCATCTTGATCCACCGACCCACTGATGATGCGGGCAGCGCAGGTGGTGCAAACCCCAGCTCGGCAGGAAAAAGGCAGATCCCCATGAATCTGTTCGGCAGCATCCAAGATGGGTTGGTCGTCAGAAGCCTCAAAGTCATAGGTCTGACCTTGATGATGAAGAGTGACGTGATAGAGCATGAAAAAAGTGACACAACGGGGATATCAGCAAGGCTACCGATGGGATCCAGCTGGGTGAGGCTGGGGAGCAAAGAGATTGATGAGCTGGGCTTGAGATGCCCAGAACTGCTGAGCACAAAGAACTGCTGACTCCCCTCAGACTCAAATCTCTGAAGGAGGCTCTAGAGATAGAGCCCCCCAGATAGAGGCTGGAGGGAGACAGAATGGGCCTTGATCAATAACGATCGCGACGGCCACCACCACCGCCAGCGGCAGGGCGACTACCTCGAGGCTCAGCTTTATTGACCCGCAGATCGCGGCCCATCCAACTGGTGCCATCTAACTTATCGATAGCCGCCTGCTCGTTAGTCTCATCTTCGAACTCCACAAAAGCAAATCCCCGCTTGCGGCCAGTCTCCATATCAAGCGGCAGCTTGACCTGTTTGATCTCTCCATATTGAGAGAAAAAGGCCTTGATACTTTCTTCGTCAGCTTTGAAGGACAGGTTGCCCACAAAAATTGTCATGATCTTATGTCTCCGAATGGTGTAGCAAAAAGGTGAAAGAAGCTCCCAGTTCGGCAAGACATCTGGACTTTGAACATTCGTACCTAATGACCCGAATCTGATTGCCATGATTATAGTAGAGCACGCCTCTACTGCGTGTCACCGAACCCTCACGGCATGGTGAGGAACATGATGGACAGATAGGGTCGTCTGACCATGTCTCTTTAGTCCACCGCTAGGCGTGGTAGGCGGGCAGATAACCCACACAAAATCTCGTAGGGGATGGTGCCCAACTGCTCTGCCCATACCTCTACCCCTTGTGGGGAGGTCAGGAGTTTTACCTCATCGCCAATCTGCACAGAGCTGATATCGGTCACATCCCACATACACTGATCCATCGTGATGGTGCCAATTTGTCGAATCGCCTGTCCCCGTACCGATCCCTGGATCCAGCCCGACAGTCGGCGTGGGATCCCATCGGCGTAGCCAATCCCCACCGTTGCCACATGAGTCCGGTGGGCACAGATATGCCGATGGCCATAGCTAACCCCGGTGCCGGGTTCCGCCCATTGCAGGTGGGTGATGCGGGCTTTGATGGTCAAGACGGGCTGTAGGGCCTGGGGGGC
>JBHJNR010000371.1:0-3011 GCA_050330615.1 Cyanophyceae cyanobacterium | reverse complement strand
AAAAACGACGCTTTACTTGTGTCTCGTTTTAGAAGCTATTGTCTCTGGCAAAGATTATTTCTTTTCTCTACGTTATCTTTATCTTAGTTAACTCTGCTAAATATACTCTTGTGATTGTTTCTAATTCACCAGCCAAAGCAAAAGATTCACCTCTGAATCAACTCCTACCGGCAGACCTACCCAAGGTCATCTCCAGTCCAGTGCCCAACCCTCCCGACCAACCCAAGTCAACACAACCACTTGTCTAAAAGTAGTCTCGTAGGGATTCTCAATTCATCTCACAAGCCCCCTTGAAAAAAGGGATTCCCCAGCCTACCTCAGGGATCTCTGTACCCTAAAACTCTTGTCCTCGGATCCCGTTTGCTAGATCATTGCCTTGACTTTCGCCTTTATAATTTGCTGATGAGTGATTTGAGCCATCGTTAGATCGATCAGCCATTCACCTTGACAAACCCTGTTGCCCTTCCTGAGTCAGCTATGAACGCCCTTTCTCACCTGCAAGTCTCATTGCGTCCAATCTTCTCAGTCTGGCAATCCTGGATCCTGATGGGCAAACGAGGGCTGTCCTGTCTGCTGGTCGCCCTGCTGATCACCCTGCTGGGTATGGGATCCGCCAGTGCTACTGACTTCACCAAGCGAGACTTGCAGGGGCGGAGTTTTGCCGGAGAAGAGTTGACCGGATCCACCTTTGTCAAGGCTAATTTGCGGGATGCCGATCTCAGCCATGTGACGGCGTTGGGACTGGACTTGTTTGGGTGCAGTTTGGTCGGGGCCAATCTTGAGGCTGCCAACCTGCGAGGGGTGACACTGGATATGGCCAATCTGGCGGGGGCTAACCTGCGGGGGGCCGTTCTGGAGGATGGCTTGATGTGGCTGACTCAGGTAAATGGAGCCGATATCGAAGGGGCTGACTTTACCAATGTGATGATGCGGAGCGATACTCTGAAAGCCTTGTGTGCGTCGGCCTCTGGCACCAATCCCATCACCGGGCGTGATACCCGAGAGAGTTTGGGCTGTGCCTAAGTCTTCGGGTCTGAAGGGGCGGTAAGGCAAGGATCCCTGACGTTGCGACTAACTTTGGCTAAAGTTTTGGCTCAATCTTGTCCATCATCCCCGCGATCCGTTAGGCTGTATAAGCTGAATTTTTGTGAGCGGCGGAGCACTTGTGGCCAAAAAGAGCATGATCGAACGCGAGAAAAAGCGTCAGAAACTGGTGGACAAATACCGGGAACAGCGTTCAGAGCTGAAGGTGGCCTTGTCCAATCTGGACTTGGAACCCGATGAGCGGATGGAATTGCACGCCAAACTCCAGAAGTTGCCCCGGGCCAGCTCTCGCACCCGCTTGCGCCACCGTTGCTGGGTAACGGGTCGGCCTCGTGGTGTGTTTAGCGACTTTGGTCTGTCTCGTAATACCATGCGAGAAATGGCCCACCAAGGTTTGTTGCCCGGTGTCGTCAAGTCCAGTTGGTAGATGGCAGCTCAATCCATGCCATCGGAGTCCATACCTCTAGGATCCACCTCTTCAGAAACATTTGAGGTTGTGGATGGTGATTTAACATTGGCGCAGCTGGAGGAGTATCTATCCTCTCCGGCTATTGCTGTGGATACCGAAGCGATGGGCTTGCTACCTCATCGGGATCGGTTGTGTTTGATTCAACTGTGTGACGGGGCTGGTCGGGTGACCCTGATTCGGATCCCACCGGAGCACCGACATTCACCCCACCTCAAAACCCTGATGGAGGCACCCACGGTAGACAAGGTGTTTCACTTTGCCCGTTTTGATCTGGCTATGTTGCAACATCACCTGGGCATCCGCACCTGGCCTGTGTTTTGCACCAAGATTGCCAGTAAACTAGCCCGCACCTACACCCCCCGGCATGGTCTCAAAGATCTGATTCAGGAGATGTGTGGTGTGGAATTGGATAAAAAGGCCCAAACCTCCGACTGGGGAGCAGTTTTGACCCTGTCGACACAACAGTTGGCCTATGCCGCCAATGATGTTCGCTATCTGCTATCGGCCAAAGAAGGTTTACAGACAATGTTGGAACGGGAAGGCCGCTGGGAGTTAGCGGTTCGCTGTTTTAACCATCTGCCCACCTTGATCGATTTAGACCTGTTGGGGTACGAAAAAGTGTTTGAGCACAGCTGAGGGATAGTGATGCCGGATCCCGTCGCTGCTGCTTTTGTTTTTCCTACCCCCTTGATCCCTGGTCAACTGCTGAAGCGGTACAAACGGTTTTTGGCAGATATTGAGTTGGAGTCGGGGGAGTTGATCACTGCCCACTGCCCCAACACTGGCCCCATGAGCGGCGTCTGCCAAGAGGGATCCCTGGTGCATGTGTCCTATCATGCCGATCCGAAGCGGAAGCTGGCTTACACCTGGGAGATGATTGAGGTCGATCAGACTTGGGTGGGCATCAACACCGCCTTGCCCAATCGACTGGTGCAATTTGGCCTGGAACAGAGCTGGTTTCCTGAACTGGCAGGATTTTCGGCCCTGCGGCGAGAAGTGGCCTACGGCACCCGTAGCAAAGTCGATATCCTGCTCACCTACCCCGATGCCCGTCCCGATGCCTATGTTGAGGTAAAAAATACCACTTGGTGTCAGGGATCCCTGGCTTTGTTTCCCGATACAGCCACCCCGCGTGGTCAAAAGCACATCCAAGAGTTGGAGCGGATGGCCCAATCAGGCTGCCGAGCCGTCATGTTTTATGTGATCAATCGGGGGGATTGCGATCGGTTTAGCCCTGGTGACGAACGGGATCCCGTCTATGGTCAGTTACTGCGACAGGCGGTGCAGCAGGGATTAGAGATTCTGCCCTATCGCTTTCGGGTGGAGCCCACCGGCATCACCTGTCTGGGCCTGGCGGAGGTGCAGGGCTGTTGAGGCTAGATTGACATACTCCCCGACCTGAAGGATCGGGGATTCAAACAGCCGCTTCGCATGACCTCGGGTCTACACGGTCTGTTCTTTCTGGCTCATCCACAACACTTAGATCGATGGGTTGCCC
>JBHJNR010000370.1:0-12585 GCA_050330615.1 Cyanophyceae cyanobacterium | reverse complement strand
GAGAGGGCCGACAACCGAATCGCCGCCCGCATGTAGTCGGTGAAGATCAAGAAGGTGGCATCGTAGGGAATCAAACCGCCGTGTAGCGCCATGCCGTTGGCAATGCCGCCCATGGCGTGTTCACGCACCCCAAACCGGAAGTTGCGACCTTCGTAGGATCCCGCTTGGAAGTCAGGCAAGCCCGCCAACAGGGTCATGTTGGAGTGAGCCAAGTCAGCGGATCCCCCCAACAGTTCGGGCATCACCGGAGCCAACGCATTCAGGCAGAACTTAGACAGGTTGCGGGTGGAATCATGCTTTTCGCAGACGGGCATCAGGGCATCTTTCCAACCCTCGGGCAACTGACCTGCCATCACTCGCTTGAACTCAGCCGCTTCAGCCGGGAAAGCTGCGGCATAAGCGGCAAACTTGGCATCCCAGGCTTTTTCGGCCTCTGCACCCCGATCCACCGCTTTGCGGAAATGGGCCAACACATCCTCCGGCACATGGAAGGTGGGTTCGTGGGGCCAACCCAGAGCATCTTTGGTCAACTTGATTTCATCGCCACCCAAGGGTGCGCCGTGGGCGGATTCTTTGCCTCCCTTGTTAGGGGATCCATAACCAATGGTGGTGGTGACGATGATCATGGATGGCTTATCGGAGACAGCTTTGGCCTCGGCCACCGCTTTGGCAATGGCATCCACATCGGTATCGCCATCTTTGACATAGGACACATGCCAGCCGTAGGCTTCGTAGCGCTTGCCCACATCTTCGGTAAAGGCAATGTCGGTGCTGCCATCAATGGAGATGCTGTTGCTGTCATAGAGCATGATCAGCTTGCCTAATTTCAGGTGTCCGGCTAAGGATGCTGCCTCACTGGCCACCCCTTCCATGTTGCAGCCATCACCCAAGATCACGTAGGTGTAATGATCCACGATGGTGTGACCAGGCTTATTAAAGCGAGCCCCTAAGTGAGCCTCGGCAATGGCCAAACCCACCGCATTGCTGACCCCAGCCCCGAGAGGGCCAGTGGTGACTTCCACCCCAGCGGTCTCAAAGTTCTCGGGGTGACCAGGGGTGTTGCTGCCCCACTGCCGGAAGCTCTTAAGATCATCCATGCTGACGTCATAGCCAGTCAGGTGCAAGAGGGCATACTGCAACATGCAGCCATGACCGGCTGACAGTACAAACCGATCCCGATCCGCCCACTTGGGGTTGCGGGGGTTAAATTGCATGAACTGCTGGAATAACACATAAGCCATGGGGGCAGCCCCCATCGGCAGGCCGGGGTGGCCAGAGTTGGCTTTCTGAACCGCATCGACGGCCAAAAAGCGGATTGTATTGATAGATAGTTGTTCGAGGGAGAGACCGGCAACAGCCATAACAAATCCTTGATCTTTACCAAAATTACTCTCACTTTAGTGGTTTTTGGTGCACCCTGGCAGTCTCAGTTGGGTGTGATACAGAAATAGGATCCCGTTTTGTTGTCCAGAACCCTTCTGGTAGTTCAGCCTGGGAAGGGCCCAGTTAAGTCAATCAGTAAGTAAGCAGTCAGCCAGCAGGTTCGTGGGTGTAGATTGAGTCGATCTTCACCGTCCAGTGCAAACCCCATCAGCTCCGCTCCCACAGCATTATTAAGGGAATGGAAATGGTCACGCCTTTGGGTCGGGGAGTATGTCAAGATAATTGACAAGAAAGATAATGGACGTACAAACAGCATGGCAGAATACAATCGGTCGATTTCCTTCTATGGACGGGAAATTGACATTACCATTGGCTTGCTTGCGCCTCAAGCAGGTGCAGGTGTATTACTTCGCACGGGCGACACCTCCGTCTTGGTCACCGCCACCACCCAAACGGGCCGCCCTGGCATCGATTTTGTCCCCCTTCTGGTGGACTACGAAGAGAAGCTCTATGCAGCTGGTCGGATCCCTGGCAGTTTTATGCGCCGGGAAGGTCGTCCCCCCGAACGTGCCACGTTGATCTCCCGGCTGATTGACCGTCCCATCCGTCCCCTTTTGCCCGATTGGTTGCGGGATGATGTGCAAATCGTTGCCACTCCCCTGTCGGTGGATGAGAATACTCCCCCCGATGTGATGTGTATTTTGGGGGCATCGTTGGCCTTACGGCTAGCTGGAGTGCCTTTTGATGGGCCGGTGGCAGCTGTGCGAGTGGGCTTGGTGGATGATGAGTTTATTCTCAATCCCACCTATACCGAGATCGAGGCCGGTGAGTTGGATCTGGTGGTGGCAGGTTGTGCCGACGGCATCATCATGGTAGAAGCTGGGGCTAATCAGCTGCCTGAAAAAGATGTGCTAGAGGCGATTGAGTTTGGCTTCGAGGCGATTCAAGAATTGCTCAAGGCACAAGCTGAGATCTTTAAAGATCTAGGCGTTGAGCCTGTGATCTTGTCTGAGCCAGAAACGGATCCCGCCCTCGTCGCTTTTGTCACAGAGCAGGCCCAAGCTCCCATCAAAGAGATCCTGAAGCAGTTTCTGCCCAAGGTGGAGCTGGATCAAAAGCTGGATGAGGTCAAAGCAGCACTCGCCGTTCAAGCGACTGAAAAACCAGAAGGGGATCCCGTGCGGGTGTCCCATGAGGCAGATCCCAAGCTGTTATCAGTGATCTTCAAGAGCCTGGTCAAACAGCGGATGCGCCTCCAGATTGTCGAAGATGGCGTCCGGGTAGATGGCCGCAAACTGGATCAAGTTCGGCCTCTGAGTTCTCGGGTGGGTCTATTGCCTCGGGTGCATGGCAGCGGTTTGTTTAACCGAGGTCTGACCCAGGTATTGTCGATCGCCACGCTGGGCACTCCGGGCGATGCCCAAGAGATGGATGACCTTCATCCCGACACCAAAAAACGCTATCTCCACCACTACAATTTCCCGGCCTTCTCAGTGGGTGAAACCCGTCCAGCCCGCTCACCGGGTCGTCGCGAGATTGGTCACGGGGCCTTGGCAGAACGGGCTTTGATCCCAGTCTTGCCCCCCAAAGAAGAGTTTGCCTATGTGATTCGAGTCGTCTCTGAAGTGCTGTCCTCGAATGGTTCCACTTCTATGGGATCCGTTTGTGGCTCCACCTTGGCGTTGATGGATGCCGGAGTACCGATCAAAGCACCTGTCAGTGGTGTGGCCATGGGCCTGATCAAAGAAGGTGATCAGATTCGCATCCTGACTGATATCCAGGGCATCGAGGACTTCTTGGGAGACATGGACTTTAAGGTGGCGGGCACCGAACAGGGCATCACCGCCCTGCAAATGGACATGAAGATTACGGGCATCACCGTACAGACCATTCAGGAGGCGGTCACCCAAGCTCGGGCTGGGCGAGCAGTGATCATGAAATCCATGACCGATGTGATCTCTGAGCCTCGGGTGCGGTTGGCAGAATCAGCTCCCCGTCTGCTCACCTTTAAGGTCAATCCTGAGGATATCGGCAAGATCATTGGCCCTGGCGGCAAGATGATCCGCAGCATCACCGAGGCGACTGGAGCCAAGGTAGATATTGCCGATGATGGTGTGGTCACGGTGGCCTCCAACCAAGGCACCCAGGCCGAGCAGGCCCAAAAGATGATCGAAGATCTCACTCGCCGAGTGGAAGAAGGCCAAGTTTATCTGGGCAAAGTCACCCGCATCATCCCGATTGGGGCGTTTGTGGAGTTTCTCCCCGGCAAAGAGGGGATGGTTCACATCTCCCAACTGGCAGACTATCGGGTGGGCAAGGTCGAGGATGAGCTAACCGTGGGAGATGAGGTGGTGATCAAAATCCGCAGCATCGACAATAAGGGCCGCATTAACCTGACCCGCCTGGGCATTGACCCTGAGCAAGCGTCCGAAGTGCGGGAACAAATGCTGGCCGAAGTGGAGTCCTAGAACTCACTCCTTAGGGCAGTTTAGACAAGGGGCTTAAGCCCCTTGTTAGGTTGCTTCGCTGGGTGGTGACCCTTCCCTAGGGATCCCGGCGACAAGCCCAAGGCGAGTGTGGATGATCTCTCATCCACACTTTTTTTATGGGATCCCAGCCTTGATCGGGGGGAAAGTGGCAGCAGCTTTGAGCCTCAGCCCCTCGTGATGCCGTAATGTCAAACCCTACAGTAGAACAAGGGATCCCGCTCTCCTCCCTTGCTATTGGCCCTATTGTTCTGGCTCTATGACTCCTCCGACCCCACCTGTAGACGCTCAAACTGACCCGTCTCTACCCCTCTGGTTACCCTTTTGGAATCGGCGGCTGTCCTGGGGACTATTCTGGGGGATGGGATGGAGCACCTTGCTTAGCATGGCGGCCACAACGCCGGGACTCTATCGCCTAGAGCGAGATCTGCAATCCCTGCTTCTAGTGCAGCGGGGATCCCAAGGGGTGGCTGACGAGGTGGTGGTGATTGGTATTGATGGAAGGGTGGAGAGCACCGCCATCGAGGGGGAGAGCACCAACCCTAGCGCGGATTTTTTGCTAGATCGGACAAACTATGCCGCCTTGACCTTGCAATTGTTGGAGGAGGCTGAGGTGGAGGTGGTGGTGCTCAATCTGCCCAGCAGCTTTGTGGTGCCCCAACGGTTGGGCAATGATGACCTGGATGCTCCTTTGCGACAGATCATTCAGCAGTACCCCAATCGCCTGGTGCTGGCCACCCGCAGCAGCGAGAGTTTTCGCCAAGCCGAAATCAATATCTTCAATCACTTTTTACCCTTTTCTAGCCTGCTGCTGGAGTATCTGATCCCCCCGGAGGATGTGCAAGGGGTGGTGCAATTCCAAACTGATCCGGATGGCATCCTCCGGCAGGCTCAGTTGTCGGGGGACTTTCGCCGCCGCGATAGCCAGCGCACCCAGACCTTTGTGTTTGCCGAGGCATTAGCCCTGACCAAGCTCAAGCCCGACATTGCCAATCGGCTGTTTCAAGCGGGCAGCACCGTACTCTTTAATCCTTTAGGAGCAGAGCAACGGATCCCCCAGATCCCGATCGAAGAGGTCTGTACCCATGCACCGCTGGGATCCTGTGAGGGCGCATTAAATCCAGATCTGCGGGATCAATTGCGGGGCAAGGTGGTGTTGGTGGGATTTGTCGGAGGCTATCCCGAAACGTTTCCGGTGACAACTGCCACAGGATCCCAGATTCCGGCGGTGGAGTTACAGGCTCAGATCCTCTCCAGCCTCTTGCGCCAAGAGTTTTTTCAGAATCTCCCCCGTAGCATCGAGATCTTGATCATTCATCTGGTGGGCATGGGCACCGGGTTGGTGCTCAGTAGCCAGTCGTCCGCTTTTATCCGCAGTTCTCAACGGCTGCTGCGGCAACCCGGCCCTCGGGCATTACGATTGAGCAGGCCGCAAGTCTACATCGTCGTTTGGGGGATGGCGATGGGTGCCTACGCTGGCGTGGGGGTGGCACAATTTTTGCTGTGGCGAACTATCTGGCCCTTGGTTTTACCGTTTTTAACCGTTGGCCTAACCACCGTCAGCACTATTGTGACAATGGTGCTGATACATAACCGTGAGCGGCTACAGGCCCAACAAACAGAGTTGGAACAAATGCGACGGGCTGAACAGGAAGCCGCCGTTGATCAGGCCCGGAAACTACTCTATCGGGTGGCAACGGATATCCATGATCAAGAATTGCAAGAGCTCAAATTGGTTATGGATGATCTGGAGGGGTTGCAGTGGAAGCAAGACCAAGGGATCCCGATCGAGAGTAAGGTCTACGATGATCTGCTCTACCAACTGGAGCAGATGGGCCGAGGCATCCGCAATCAGCTCAATGATGTTCGCACCCTCGCCACCAAGCTGCATGTCTCGCCCACCCTACGGGAGGGGTTGCATCGGGGCATCGAGACTTATCTAGAGTCGTTGGTGGTCAGTGGCAGCTTGACATTGCCCATCGAAAAGCAGCTTTACCCCCTGCAAGAGTCCTCCACAGGGACATGGATCGACCATCGAGAAGATATCATGCGCTTCTTTCGAGAGGCTCTAGCCAATGTGATCAGCCATGTCCAGCCCCCCAAAGGCGATGCCACCTTTGTCACCGTCAAGCTTTTTCAGAGTGGATCCCAGTGCTACTTGGAGGTCAGTAACGATGGCACAGAGTATGCCCCCAATAAACGGGGGGGGTATGGCACCAAGGCCATGAATACCATTGCCCTCGATCTGCCCCAGGGATCCTGGCAGCGCATCCGTCGCCCCGATGGCATCACCCATGTGGAATTGCAGTGGCAGATGCCAAGCCCAAAGCTAAGCCACAGTGAGCATCCCTAGGATCCCTCTCGCTAGCTCAGGAGTCAATCCAACATGAAGCTGGGCATATCTTGATCGTCGTCCACAGGATGGGGGAAAACAGGCCGTCTGATGGCCATCGGCTGGGTATGCTTAGGGTTTTGATGTTGCAGAGGAGCTGGAGGTGGGGCGGGCTTGGCGGCCTCTTGCAGTTGATTTTGCAGTTGATCCCGCTCAGTTTCTAGACCTTTGACATCCATCTTCAGCTTTTGCTCAGACTTTTGAGACAGGTCAAGGCGATAGGTCAATTCCTCGATCTTCTGAGTGGCTTTCTCCAAATCCGCCAGCACTTTTTGATGGTCTTTGGGGGCAATGGCATCCTCGTGAGCCTGTTTGAGCGCCTGGGTCAGGTCAGCCACCTGAGTCTCCAACGCTTGGAACGTAGCAGCATCGACACCTGGGGCTGTCTCCACGGCTGGGATCTCAGCTTCAGCCGTTTCAGTCTCAGCTGAAGTTTCGGGGGCAGCAGCCTTGCGGCGGCGCGAGGAAGCAGACTTGGATCCCTGGGATCCCTGGCCAGAGAACAAACTACGGGCGATATCAGGCTCGGTCATAAAGGTACCTCAGCAATGGACAGCACATAGAGAAAACAGCACTTAAGAGAGAGAACAGGCATCGCCACTGGGTTATTTTCTCATCCTTGGTTCATGGATCCCTCAAACTCCATAAAGCTCAACTTCAACCAATCGGCGCAACCGCTGAGCTGCCATACTCTCGGGCCTATACTCCCAGACCACGGATCCCCGGTCAAAGGCGGTGCGAATATCGGTGCTATCGGGAATGGTAACCGACGACAATACATCTCCAAATCGCTCTTGGGCCAACTGATACAGTTGCCCGGTATGGGATCCCGCCCACGCATTACCGGGCAGATAACGATCATCCAGCATATTGATCACCACCCGGCAGGTGCGGGATCCAATCAGTGGCTGCGCCTGTCGGACAAACCGCAGAGTCACCTCCGTACAGCTAAAATCTGTCCGATTCAACCGAGTCGGGATCACCACCAAATCGGCAGCCACTAGGACATTGGTGGTTAATACATTGAGATCTCCCGGACTATCCAAGAGGATAAAATCGTAGTCTTCTTGGAGTTGAAGCAACTGGGCATTGAGGATCCCTTCTCGCCCAGCCCCAATCTGGTTCAGGTGCTCTACCCCATGGGCCATCAGCACATGGGAGGGAATCACATCCATCCCTTTGTCGCTCTCGTAGATCAGATCTCGAATCTCAACCTGCGGATCCGAACGTAACAGCGCCAGGATGCTCCCTTCCTCCTCCACATCGTCCACATCCCCCAGCAGTAGCAGGCTGGAGGTGCGTTGGGAGGTCAAATCGACCACGAGCACGCGCTGTCCAGCGTGAGCCAGCCAGTGGGCACAGTTGCCACAGAGGGTGGATTTGCCCGTGCCCCCTTTGTTGTTAGTAAAGGCAATAATCCGCATGATCCTATTCAACCACCTTCTCTCCTGAGCGCGATGACTGACTTCGCTTGGGATTGACCGGATCTGATTTAAATTGGCATCTGCAAGCGGCCACAGAGATCTATGCTAGTGAGCGAAACCCTTCTGCTCGTCGGAGGCTAATCATGTCTGAGGTCGTGTCGATCATTTTGGGAGGAGGTCGGGGAACCCGTCTCTATCCCCTCACCAAAAAGCGTGCCAAACCTGCTGTACCCCTCGCTGGGAAATATCGCCTGATCGACATTCCTGTCAGCAACTGCATCAACTCCAACATCGATAAGATCTATGTGTTGACGCAGTTCAACTCAGCCTCCCTCAATCGCCACATCGTCAACACCTACCGCTTCTCCCCTTTTACCAACGGGTTTGTGGACATCTTGGCGGCACAGCAGACCCCCGAAAACCCAGAGTGGTTTCAGGGCACTGCCGATGCTGTGCGCCAGTATCTCTGGCTGATGGAATCTTGGAATGCCCAGGACTATTTGATCCTGTCTGGCGATCACCTCTATTGCATGGATTATCGCCCCTTCATTCAGCAGCACCGCGATACCAATGCTGATGTCACCCTGGCGGTGCTGCCCTGCCGCGAGAATGTCGCCTCCAGCTTTGGCCTGGTCAAAATTGACGATACAGGTCGGGTGCTCGACTTCACCGAAAAGCCGAAAGGTGATCTACTCAAGTCCTGCCAGGTGGATACCTCTGCTCTGGGATTGAGCCCTGAAGAAGCTCTAGAGAAGCCTTATATCGCCTCCATGGGCATCTACGTCTTCAAGCGAGAAGCGCTTGTGGAAATGCTCCAAAACAAGGAGCACGCTGACTTTGGCAAAGAGGTATTGCCCTCTGTGGTCAAGAGCCACAACCTGCAAGCCTACCTCTTCAACGACTATTGGGAAGATATCGGTACCATCGAGGCTTTTTATGAGGCAAACTTGGCCTTGGTCAAGCAGCCTAACCCCTCCTTTAGCTTCTTCAATAGCAAGATGCCGATTTACACCCGGCCTCGCTTCTTGCCCCCCAACAAGATTCTGGATTCTCACGTCAAAGACACGATCATCTCAGAAGGGTGCATCATCAAAAATGCCCAGATCACCAATTCCATCATTGGGATCCGGGCTCGCATTGAGGCCAATACCATCATCGAAAACACGATGGTGATGGGATCCGACTTCTATGAGTCGCCGGATGAGCGAGAGGCCAAACTCAGCAACGGCATTCCGCCTGTGGGTATCGGAGCCAATAGCCATATCGTCAACTCGATTGTGGACAAGAATGCCCGCATCGGTCGTAACGTCAAGATTCTGAATAAAGATAGTGTGCAAGAGGCAGAACGGGAAGAGGATGGTTTTTGGATCAGCAATGGCATCGTAATCGTGATCAAGGACGCCACTATTCCTGACAACACGGTGATCTAACCCAACAATCTACGGTTGAAGCCATTCTTCCAGTACAATAACCGACAGAATCAATAGAGAAAGGGATCCCCATTTAAAAGATCGGGATCCCTTCTTTTTGGGATATTAATTTAGACGAAAGACTGTTTCGACAGGGGGCGGATAGACATAGATTAGACAGTAGCTTCAAGTCCACCTGGGAGAGAGCCATGATTCGTCGGATCCCGATTCTCGGTTACACGCTGGTTGTCTCTATTCTTTTGTTGTGGGCTGGCCCTGCGCTGGCGCAAAGTTGCCCCCATGCAACATTACAAATTCAGACCCAGCAATCCGTTGATACCCAGGCTATTTGTGCAGCGGCAGAGCCTTTGGCCCAGCGCAATCTCAGGGTATTGGTCTATCTGAGCGATCAGCGAGCTGGCTCTGAGGAGGCGTGGTATGACCTGATCGATCGGGCTGAGATTCAGGCAGGATTTCGGGATCCCAATCGTTCTGATAGCTATGCCTTCAATGGGGTAACGTTGGCCGCCAGCACTGATACCGACACTCTGTGGGGCATCAATGCCACCTTTGGCGAAAATCTCTTTGATAGTCGGGCCGATCTGGGGTTTGATCTGATTCGCTCTCAGATCCGGCCTCTGTTACAGGCAGGTCAACCGACTCAGGCAATCACAACAGGATTGACTCGTATCTATGAGCTCAACTATCCTCCTTCCCCCTTTCGCCATCTACTGCCCATTGGTGGAGTCGGTCTAGTGGGGGGCGGTGGCTGGGTGATGTGGAACAAGCGCAAACGTCGGCAAAAGCTGGAAACCCAGATCAAAGCCCTGCAATCGCGGGTAGCTACCCTGATGTTGGCCTGCGATCAACTGCTACCAGCGGGGGATCCCACCCAGATGATGCACTACCAGCTGTTTAGCGTCTTGGGGGGGGATCAGGCTCCTGGCTTGGCCCAACAGTTACGGGAGTGGCTGACCCAAGCCCGCACCGCCCTTGATCAAGCCTTTGGCCTCCAGGATCATCTCAACCGCCAGTCAGAGACTCTGGGTGGGGACAACTTGACCCAACTGGCAGGACTGGCCAAGAGTTGGGAGGCTCTGTATGTCAGCGTAATTGGTACCCAGGCGCAGATCCTCAATCTCTCGGAAGAGCAGCTGCAAACCCTGCTCAGCCCTCTGCAATACCTTCCTGCTGATACCCGCAAAACCGCACTTCAACAACAATTGGATACTCTTCAGCAGCAGCTTCAGGGCACCCCCCTCAAGGTGGAGTTGATGTATCCGGCTCCAACCCAGCTAGAGAGCGAATCGATTTTAGATCTGCTCTATCGGGTGGATGCCCTGCTACACCGAGTGGAGACCGCTGCCACCACAGCCCCAGCAGCCCTGTCTCAGTTGCAAGGTCAATACCAGAGTTTAGCCTCAAGGATCCCGCCAGAGTTTCCTTTTGATAGCCAACGGCTGCTGGCCCAGATCAATCGACAGATTCGAGTGGCTCAAGATGCACTGGGGCAAGATCAACTCTTGGTCTGCCTCGATGCCTGCGACACCGGGCAACAGTACCTAGAGGGATCCCTGGCATTGGTACAGGCTCATGCCGACTGGTTGGTTACCGCTAATCTGATCGAAAAATTCCGGTTTGAGGGCTATCGGTTATCCCAGTTAGATCCCGACTATCAGGCCATTGACCACAGCCAAACTCAGCTTGGTGGGCTGATTGCCAGTGGCCCCGCCTCAACATTACCGGCCGCCGTCAAAACCTGGTCACGGGCCATTCAGTCTCTTCGAGAACAGGCCGAATCGATCGTGGGTCTGCACAAAAGCAACCTGACAGCAGTAGAGCAAATCCGTTCTGAGGTGGCCGCATTGGACAGCCAATGGCAAAAGCTCTCCAGGGTTCTATCCAAGGGAGATCGTGATCTCATGCAAGCCCATACGTTGCTAGAGTCCCTTACTCAGGAGCAGATACCAGCGATTGAGCAACAAAATAGCTTCCAGGAACAGGATTTTGCAGGAGCACGAGCCACCCTGGACAATGCCGCCACCGCTCTGAATTCCGCCCGTACAGCCCTATCAAGAGCAGAGAACCAACTCTCTTCTCGCTCCCAGGGCAACACGAATGTGGTGGTGGTCAATACGGGATCCAACCGTTCCCGCTCCTCTGTTCGGTCTAGTTCATCCCGGTCAAGCTCCTCCCGCTCATCTGGACGGTCATCAAGTGGGGGATCCTCCCGGCGTTCTTCCAGTGGTGGTAGCTCTCGGCGACGCTAGAGACAGGGCTGGTATCTTTTGATGAACGATGCTTAGTCGCTTGACAATTATTGAACTGGCTGTAAGCCTCTCTGATAATTAGACCTTATACGGCTTCAACTTGGCTAAACTTGGGGACTTTCACTTGTTTAGTTAAGTTACACACGATAACTAACTCAATCATCCTGTGACTGATCAAAATATCAGATGATACAACTGAGACAAGCCATGAATAAGTAGGTAGGCGCAATTATTTTTAAGACAAGAGAATGGTAGTATAGCCCCTAGGCAGGGTGGTTGTCGCGTTTGCCCTCAGCAGCATCTTTAGGTTATTTCAACCCAGCTACTTACAGGGTGACATGATGAAGATCTTGGTGATTGAAGATGATCAATCTTTGGTACACCTTCTTTCAGAACAACTGCGTCAAGATTACCTGGTGGAAGTGGTCGAAGATGGCTTGATTGGATTGGAGTATGGCCGCAGATCAAACAGCGATCTGTTGATTATTGATGTAGAACTACCTCGGCTGAATGGGTTTGAGATTTGCCAGATGTTGAGAGAAGAGGGGATCCAGTCCCCCATTCTGCTGCTATCGGCCCGTAGCCAAGAACGAGACAAAGTGCAAGGACTGGCCTTGGGGGCTGACGACTATCTGGTCAAACCCTTCCGGATGGCAGAGTTAATCGCTCGGGTGAAGGCTCTTTTACGCCGGCCACCTATGCAGATGGGATCCCAACTGCGCTGGGGAGAGTTGTGCCTAGATCCGGCAATGGGGACAGTCACCTATCGCCACCAAACGGTGGATTTGCGACCGAAGGAGTATAAATTACTGGAGATTTTGTTGCGTCAGGGGCAGCGGCTGAGTTCCCATGACCAACTGTTGGATCAATTATGGACTTATGAAGAAGTCGGCAGTAGGGATGCCCTCAAAGCCCATATCAAAGGACTCCGGAAAGCTTTAGCCCGTGTGGGGATCCCCCCCGATTGGATCCAGTCGATCCGGGGTATGGGAATTCTGCTCAACCCAGTCTATGGCGACAGCACCACCGATCAACCAGTGGAGGAGACCACGGATCCACAGAGGCCATCCTTCCCCCCTTTCCCAGATGAGGGAGAGGAGACCAGTGTCAGCGTCCTACCCCAGCTCCAAGCCGTATGGCCTGATTTTCAGCAGCTATTTCAAGATCGGGTGCGGGTGATCGGCTCAACTCTCCAGCAGTGGCAGACCGGCACAGGGTCAG
>JBHJNR010000369.1:0-7973 GCA_050330615.1 Cyanophyceae cyanobacterium | reverse complement strand
CGATCCGGTTTCCACCTGCGTCCAGGAGATCTTGGAGTTGCGCCCCTGACAGAGCCCCCGCTTGGTGACAAAGTTGTAGATGCCGCCCTTGCCATTCTCATCACCGGCATACCAGTTTTGCACGGTGGAATACTTGATTTCAGCATCATCTAGCGTTACCAATTCCACCACAGCCGCATGGAGTTGGTTGGTGTCAAACATCGGAGCGGTGCAGCCCTCCAAATAGGAGACATGGGATCCCTCTTCTGCCACAATCAGCGTCCGCTCAAACTGACCTGAGTCGCCATTATTGATGCGGAAGTAGGTGGACAACTCCATCGGGCAGTGGACACCCTTGGGAATAAAAACAAAGGAACCATCGCTAAACACCGCTGAGTTGAGGGCGGCAAAATAGTTATCCCCCACCGGAACCACGCTGCCCAGATATTTCTTGATCAGCTCAGGATACTCGTGTACCGCCTCAGAGATAGAACAAAAGATCACCCCATCTTTGGCGAGCTTTTCCCGAAAGGTGGTGGCGATCGAAACACTGTCAAAGATGGCATCCACCGCGACGTTGCTCAGCCGTTTCTGCTCTGACAGGGAAATGCCCAACTTCTCAAAGGTTTCCAATAGAACGGGATCCACGTCCTCCAGGCTCTTCTTTTTCTCTTTGGCCTTGGGGGCAGAGTAATAGATGATGTTTTGGTAATCGATGGCCGGATAGTGAACTTGGGGCCAGGTAGGCTCTGTCATCTTGAGCCACTGGCGGTAGGCCTTGAGCCGGAAATCCAGCATAAAATCTGGCTCGCCTTTGATGGCCCAAATCTGTCTCACCACATCCTCGCTCAACCCTCTGGGCAAGCTGTCGGACTCAATATCCGTCACGAACCCATATTTGTAGGGCTGGTTGACCAAGGTGCGCACCGTAGACTGCGGCATCAATGGAGCGCTGGCAGGAGCCGACGAAGCCGTGAGAAGAGAAGCAGACGCTGGCAAAGACATGGGCATGACGCTGAATAGGGTGAGTGGGTTGAAGCCTATCTGGAGATTAGAACAATGATCTTGTTTCTTAATCTGCTCTCAGGTTACTTTGGGTTTGGCATCCCTGTCAAAGTTCCCCACCATCATCTTGGACTGAATCATCTTTGATGAAGCTGGGTGGGATGGCATGGAGAGGGATCCATCGCCGGTATACCAAGATGATGTTGCCTCAGGACCTAGTTATGCAGAGCCACCTTCGGCACAGTTCTCCAGAGACCGCCAAAGAATCCACCAAGGGATCCCTGTTGGTCTATTTTCAGCAGCATGGGCAAGGGTCGGCCCATGATTTGGCAGATCACATGGGCATCAGTCCCCAGGCGATCCGCCGCCATCTCAAAGATTTGGAACAGGAAGGGCTGTTGGTATCTCAGTCCATTGCGGTGGGAGTAGGGCGTCCTCAGTTGATCTATCAGCTCAGCCAGCAGGGGCAAGAGCATTTTCCTCGGGCCTACGATGAGTTTGCAATGGGTTTATTGGAAACCCTCAAGGATGTGGTCTCTCCAGATCAGATGGGATCCATCTTGCAAAAGCAGTGGCAGCGCAAGGCAGAGTCTTACCGCGCTATTTTGGGTGCCGGATCGGTGCAGCAACGGGTGGCGCGACTGGTGGACCTGCGGCAGGCAGAGGGCTACATGGCGGAGATGCACCCCTATCAAGACCATCCTGACCAGTTTGTTTTGATCGAGCACAACTGCGCCATCTCACAGATCGCCCAGGCTTTTCCCAGCGTCTGTGGGCACGAGTTGCAGATGTTCGCCACCGCTCTACCAGATTGCTTTGTTCAGCGGGTCGACTGGCAGGTGGAGGGCAAGCACCACTGCGGCTATCTGATTGGATCCCTGCCATCTGCCTGAGATCAAAGCCCAGCCCAGGGATCCCTGTCCTTCTTTAGGTGAAAGTCATCGCCATCCATTTGGTCTATGCCGTCCTGCTGATCCATTGTTACACCGCATAACCTAAGCAGTACATATACGGGTACATCAATCTAGCACAATAGCGATATCGCCCAATCTATCTGACCAAACGCCTCTAAAGCTCAGCAAGTTATGGTTCAAAAGCGAAACAGAGGTTATCATTTTATTCTTGATGCTCAGTATATATTCGTATCTGATGATGAACTGTTGAACTGGGCTTGGCGGTTGATGTCCTGCATTGAGAAGGCCAGCCATTGGAGGTAGCAAAAGGATACTACCAGCTTCATTTCTTGTCCAAAGGGTTAAAGTGGTGTCAGTGTCTTGACTACATGCTGTGGAAAAGTGGCTACACCGATGGATCCCTCGTCCGGATTCTCTTCGCCAAGTTGGGATCCCCCTCGATTGGCTGCTGGTGGCTCCCTTTGCCACGCAGTTGATTGCCTTGCTGGGCTATCTGGTCTACCGCCATCACGCTTCCCCTGAGATCAGCTTGACAACCGATCTGGGTTCCTTACCTGCCGGGATCCCAGTGATTAGTCTGCTCCTAGCTGTTGGCTATGGTTACTGGCTGTCTGGGCAGATTCGACGGGGACTATCTCAGGTAACCCAATCCGGTTCATCCCCCCCTAACGGCATCTCGAATCAGGGTTTTTCCGCCAGCTGGATTCGAGACCTCAATCTGTTGACTATCAGCAATGCCAATGATCAACCTGGGGTAAATGATCAACCTGCGGTATATGAGTCGCGCCTACAACAGATCTCTGATTCCTCCCTTGCCTTGCTCTATATTTTGGTGCGGCGACCTGATGGCACCTACTTTTATGAACATCTTAGTCGGGCAGTAGAAACCATCTACGAAGTCTCGGCGGATCAAGGAATGGCTGATGCCAACGCCCTATGGCAACGGATCCATCCCCACGATCAACCTAGTCATCAGGAAGCCGCCCGCCAAAGTTATGAGAGGTTCCAGCCTTTCCAACATGAGTGGCGAATCCTCAGCCCGACTGGTGCGGTCAAATGGGTGCGGGCCTATTCTCAGCCCCAACGCCGAGAGCAGGGCGAGGTGGTCTGGTATGGTGTCTTGACCGACATCACCCGCCGTAAAAAGCTGGAAACTCAACTGTTAGAGCAAGAATCTTTCTTACGTAGCATCTATGAAGGGGTAGCCACCGGCATTTTTGTGGTGGATGTGACGCCGATGGGGGAGTTTCGCTATGTTTCCTTTAATCCAGCCAATCATGCTTTAACGGGTCTTTCTGTCGATATTTACGGCAAGACGCCAGCCGAAGCCCAGTTGCCATCTACCGTCACCGAACATTATCTAGAGTGTGTTAGCTCTGGTTTGCCCATCAGTTATGAGGAATCATTCCCATGGCAGGGGCAGGACACCCTTTGGTATACCACCCTCAACCCTCTCCGGGATCCCGAGGGTCGCATTCATCGCATTGTCGGCACCACCATCAATGTCAACCCGATCAAACAAGCTGAGAGGGCGGCTCAAGCTGCTAAAGATCGCCTCAATAGTATCCTCAATAGTTCTTTGGATGGGATCATTCAATTCTGCACCATTCGCAATAGCTCAGGGGCGATCATTGACTTCATATTTCTGCTGTGCAATCCCGCTGCTTATCAACTCTTGGGACGCTCAGAAGCTGATTTGATTGGGGCCAAAATGTTGGATCAATTGCCAGGGATCCGCAAATTGGGTTTGTTTGACAAAATTGTGGCGGTGGTGGAATCCAATCAATCTCTACGAGAGAATTTCTTCTATGGCTATGACGAGCTGAATGCTTGGTATGAGATGAGCGTGGTGAAATTTGCCGATGGCATTGTGATCACCTTCCGCAACATCAATGAACTCAAGCAAGCCCAAGCCAGTTTGGAGCGACTCAATCTAGATCTCAATCGATTGGTGGGGCAAAGAACCAACGACCTCAGTCTTCAGATGGAGCAAGAGATGATCTTGCGTAACATCATCCAAAGCATCCACAGCTCTTTGGACTTTGAGGAGGTGCTCACCACCCTGCTGGCAGAGACCCATCGGATTTTGGGGGTGGATCACATTTTGGCCTATCAACTGAATCCCGAGTCAGAGCTGAATCCCGAGTCAGAGCCTTCGGATGGCATGTTGCGCTGCCTGGCGGAATCGGCCCGCACCAATAGCAGCCCCGTCAATCTCAACACCCTGTCGGCAGATTGGATCACCCTTTTTCAACAGCGATCACTGGATAAGGCCCTCCATCCAGCCCGGGATCCTCATCAAGATCCGGGGATCCTCTGGTTTGGTCAAGTCTTGGTGATCAAAGACCGCAATACCTCCCCCGCGCTAGGGATCACGGCTGCCCTACTCGACCAGCTTCCCGCTGTGGCCTGCATTATGGCTCCCATCATCTCAGACGGGAGTCCGTGGGGGCTATTGGTGGTCTACAGCTATCAGGCGCGCGATTGGCAGGGATGGGAAATGAAATTGCTGCAACAGCTGAGTCTTCAGGCTGCCATTGCCCTGCGCCAGTCACAGTTGTACGAGGCTGCCCAGGCTCAGGTGCGCGAGCTGGAGCATCTCAATCGGCTCAAGGATGACTTTCTCAGCACGGTTTCCCACGAGTTGCGAACCCCGATGGCCAATATCAAAATGGCCACCACCCTTTTGGAGATGGGGCTGGTGCAGCAGGGGTTATTACAGGATCCGGAGTCCCGCTTGAACCGTCACTTTACGGTGCTCAAACAAGAATGCCAACGGGAGATTCAGTTGATCAACGATTTGCTGGAGTTGTCCCGGCTGCAATCTTCACTTGATTCAGATACCCTGCACTGGATCGATCTCCAGACGTTTTTGCCTCATTTGGCCGAGCCGTTTCAGGAGCGTGCCCAGCAAGAAGGACAGCAATTACAGCTTAATCTAGAGACCGCCTTGCCCGTGATCCAGGCCCATAGTCCTTACCTAGAGCGGATTCTGCAAGAACTTCTGCAAAATGCCTGCAAGTACACCCCCGCCGGGGAAACCATCACCCTGGCGGCTGATACCAAAGACGGGATTCTATCGTTCTCGGTCACCAATACGGGCATTGAGATCGCCCCCGCCGAGCAGGCAAAGGTCTTTGAGCGGTTTTATCGCATTGTGGCCAACGATCGGTGGAAACATGGGGGGACTGGACTGGGTTTAGCCTTGGCTCAAGAGTTAACCCAGCGGTTGGGGGGCACCATCAACGTGGCTAGTGCTGCGGGATGGACTCGGTTCACCGTCGAGTGGCCTCTCTCTGTGCTTGTCCCCTCCCAGAGGGCAGCAGGGCGGGATCCCTCACAAGGCAACCTGAGGCGGCTACGGGATTAAGGGGCGATTCTCGGTCACCATAGGGTATGCAGCCTTTAGCGAGCTTGAGCGAAGAGTCCATGTCTCAGTCCCCGATCGGATCCCCCGTTACCGAACAGGTGCGCCAGCTTTACAACACCTATCCCTTTCCTCCCGCCCCCTTATCCTCGGTGGCTCCCCCAGGGTGGAATTGGCGCTGGAGTTGGCCCCAAGCCTACGCCTTCTGCACAGGATCCCATCCCGGTTCCCAACGGGTGCGAATCCTGGATGCGGGCTGTGGCTCTGGCGTCGGTACCGAATACATCGCCCACCAAAACCCCACTGCTGATCTCTGGGCCTTTGATTTGAGCGAACGGGCACTGCAAATCGCCCAATCCCGCTGTGCCCAATCCAACGCCCCCGCCGTCAATTTTCAAAATCTAGATATTGTCGATGTGGGCCGGATTCCGGGCCAGTTTCAGTTCATCAACTGTGTTGGGGTGCTGCATCACCTCAAGGATCCCACCTTAGGCTTACAACTCTTGGCGGAGAAATTAGCCCCTGGCGGGATCATGCATATCTTTGTCTATGGAGAATTGGGTCGCTGGGAGATCCGGCTGATGCAGGAGGCGCTGCGACTCTTGGTCACCGGACAAGAGCATCGCGGTATGGAAACCGTCGAGCAACTGGCGACAGGACTGCAAGCGGGGCGGCAACTGTTTGAGATCTTGCCCGACTCCAATCGGATCCAAAAGCAGGAGAAAGACCGCTGGGCCACCGAGAATGTGGACGATGAGTGCTTTGCCGATATGTATCTGCACCCCCGCGAGGTAGATTATTCCATCACCACCTTGTTTCAGTTGATCGAACGCTCGGGCCTCCAGTTTTTGGGCTTCTCCAACCCAGAGTTTTGGCGACTGGAACGGGTGCTGGGATCCTCCCCCGGTCTTTTGGCCCAAGCCCAACAGCTGGATCCGATCAAACAGTATCGCCTGATCGAGCTACTGGATCCCGTGGTGGCCCATTATGAGTTCTTTGTGGGCAAGCCCCCTCTGCCCGTTCACAGCTGGGATCCCGAGTCTGTTTTGACCGCCGTGGCACACCTCAGCCCTTGTATTACCCGCTGGCCCAGCCAGAGTCTGTTTAACTATCGCTACGAGGCCATCACCCTCAACGATCCTGCCTATGCCCTTTTGCAGGCGGTGAATGGGCAGCAAACGGTGGGATCCCTGCTGACCTCCCTGGCGGATCCACTGGCCTCAGCTGAGGTGCTCCAACTGGTGGAACAGGGCCTATTATTGCTGGAACCGCCCCATTAGCTAATGCGGGATGAAAGCCGCAGCGTTTCAGAACTTCCTTGAGGGCAGAGCAAAGTATCCTTACCACCCGGATCTACGGGATCCAGGAGACATAATGGGAGAAACAGACCGCCCACCCTTTTGATCATGCGCGTTGAATTGCAGATTTTCCGCCAGTTGCCCCCTGCGCCACCTGTCATGCAGTCCTATTGGCTGGAGACGACGCCGGGAGCCACCATTCTGGACTGTCTGACCCAGATCAAGTGGGAACAGGATGGTGGTCTAGCCTTTCGAAAAAACTGTCGCAATGCCATTTGTGGCAGTTGTGCCGTACGGATTAATGGGCGGGCAGCTCTGGCCTGTCAGCAACATGTGGCGGAGGAATTGCAGCCAGGGGATCGCATCACCATTACCCCCTTGGGCAATATGCCCGTCATGCGGGATCTGATCGTGGATATGGGATCCTTCTGGGACAATCTGGAGCAGGTCAAGCCCTATGTGCAAGGAACTCAAACCAGCCTCCCCAGAAAGGCGGAATCCCTCCAATTTCCATCCGAGCGGGACAAACTGAATCAGACCAGCGGCTGCATTCTCTGTGGTGCTTGTTATTCCGATTGCAATGCCCGCGAAGTCAATCCTGACTTTGTTGGCCCCCATGCCCTGGCTAAGGCCAATCGTCTGCTGCTGGATTCTCGAGATCAGACTGATCAGGCCCGTCTCGATCAACAGGATAGTTTGGCAGGGGTGTGGGGTTGCACCCGTTGCTTCAACTGCAATGTGGTCTGCCCAGTGGGGGTTGCGCCCCTCGACCAAATCACCGAAATCAAACAGAAAATCTTGGCCCGTTCCCGCAATCCTGTTATCGAGGTCAGTCGAGCCATCCGCCACCGCAAAACTCTGGTGGAATTAGTCCGCTCTGGGGGCTGGGTTGATGAGCGCAAATTTGGGCTGCAAGTGGTAGCCAATCAAGGGCTGGATCCCCAAGGATTGCTCAGTCTGCTGCCGTTGGGGGCACGGATGCTGGGCCGGGGTAAGTTTCCTTTTCGCTTCAAAGCCTCAGAGGGCACATCTCAGGTTCGCAAGCTGATTGACGCTGTGCGAGCGAAGATACAGACTTCATAGGGATCCTGGTGAGGTCTAGGGATCCAAGGTTTGGGTCACCTGTTCGGGCGAGAGATTTAGCCGTTGGGCGATCTCGGATACAGATAGACCTAGTTCCGCCAAAATTGGGACGGCTTCTAGCTTGCCCAATTGGATCCCACGCTGTTCGCCAATTTGGATCCCACGTTGTTCACCCAGTTGGATCCCTTCCTGTTTACCCTCGTTGAGGGTCTCTTCTTTCCATTTGAGATAAGCAGGTGACAAGTTCATAATTAGCTCCCGTTCCTCTTCTCTTTCGGCTTCCGTCTTTTCATCTAGCATAATCTTCCAGTTTCCTAATAGCTCCAA
>JBHJNR010000368.1:0-7716 GCA_050330615.1 Cyanophyceae cyanobacterium | reverse complement strand
TGTTGGGGGGTGGCGATCATCTATGCCCTCTTGGCGGTGGTCATCCCCTATGGATCGATCATCCTGACCTCACTGCTGGGTCTGCTGAGCCGGGGTATGGCCTGGGACAATCTCACCCTCAATCACTATCTCACCCTGCTCCAGGTGGGATCCCGTGGGTTTGCGGCGCTGAGTACCAGTTTGGGATTGGCCCTGTTGGCGGCTGGTCTGGGCACCGTGATCGGGGTTTTGGCGGTACAAATGGGCGGGGGGATGGCGGCGGTGGCCACGTTGCCGGTAGCGATCCCCGCCATCACCACAGCGGTGGGCTTTATCCGGGCTTGGAACGCCCCTTGGGCCTATATCGTTCCCCTCTATGGCACCAGCCTTTTGGTCGGACTCTACTACACCGCCCAATATCTGCCCTATGCCGTTCAGTACACCGAGGCGGGCCAAGCGGCTTTGCCCCAGTCCTATCAGCAGGCCGCTCGTCTTCACGGGGCGGGAGCCTTACGAACGTTGCTGACAATCCGCTTTCCGCTGCTTTGGCCTCATGCCTTGGCGGGAGGGATCTTGATCTTCTCGATTGCCTTTCGGGAACTGGTGGGATCCAGTCTGTTGCGTCCCCCAGGGCTGCAAACCACCTCCACCTTTATCTTGGGACAGTTTGATCAGGGCAGTGCCAGTTTGGGGATGGCGATGGGATTTGTGGCAGTGCTGGTGGCTCTGATCGCGGTCTTGATCGCTCGCCGCCTGGGTGGTAGACCCGTGGGATCCCGCGACTGAGGTTGGATGGGAAAGGCCAACTCATCCTTATTTGGAATGACTCCTAGGTTTGGGGATCCATTCGCCTAAAGATTGGGTGAAGCGAGCTACCTGTGAGCATTTTGAGAGCATAATATAGGCAAGCACCTTCAAACACTACTTGAAGTATTGCTACAAATCCCCAAGTTCTTAGAAATTGAAAACTTTTCTGCTATGAAAATCCAACGAGTCATCTTAAATAATATTGGGCCATTTAAAAACCTGGAGATTCCCCTCGCTCCTACTGAGAAAAATTCCAGTAATATTACTGTCTTTATTGGTGACAATGGAGCTGGCAAAACCTCTGTTCTGAAAGCTTTGTCAACCTCTCTTAGTTGGTTTACTGCTCGTTTACGAGCCGAGAAAGGTAGTGGAAATCCTATTCCCGAAGATTCCATTTTTAATGCCGTAAATACTGCCACTATTGAAATAGAAGTCTGTAATCCTCTTGGGCTATCAGGAGATCTTACTCAAAATGAGATTAATAATCAATTTAAGTGGATTTTAGCAAAGAGCAAAAAAGGACGTAAAGCACAATATAACAGTGATCTCAATGATTGTACTCGCTTAGCCAATCATTATCGTGATGCCCTTGCTCGTAATGAAAAAACTAGTTTACCGCTCATTGCTTTTTATCCTGTCGAGCGTGTCGTACTGGATATCCCGCTAAAAATCAAAACTAAGCATACTTTTTTGCAGCTAGATGGTTATGATAACTCTCTTAGTCAGGGAGTTGATTTCAGACGCTTTTTTGAATGGTTTCGGGAACGAGAGGATACCGAAAACGAATCAGGAATTCCTGAGGAGACTCTGAATCAACTGAGAGCATTGTTTGAATCGAATCAATATTTGTGGAAACGGCTGACTGAATTTAATGCATCAGCTAAAGATCGGCAGTTAACTGCTGTTCGTACCGCAATCCACCAATTTATGCCCCACATGAAAAACCTTAGGGTTCGTCGCAAACCTCGCCTCTACATGGCTATAGATAAAAACGATGAAACTATGAATGTCGGGCAACTTTCACAAGGTGAGAAATCTCTTATGGCTCTCGTTGGTGATATTGCCCGCCGCCTAGCTATGCTGAACCCTGCCTTAGAGAATCCTCTTGAAGGAGAAGGTATTGTCTTGATTGATGAAGTGGATTTACACCTACATCCCTCTTGGCAGCGTAGCCTGTGTAATCGCCTAATCGAAACCTTCCCGAATTGTCAGTTTGTGCTGACGACCCATTCACCTTTAGTGATCAGCGACTGCAAAAATGTCTTGGTTTACACGTTAATAGATGGCGAACTGAGACAATTGCCGTCTCAGTATGGTCAGGACGTAAATACTGTCTTACTAGATGTCATGGATACCAGCATCCGCAATGAGAAAATCAATTCTGAACTGAATGATCTATTAGATGCCATACAGGATGCTAAAATCACTGAAGCTCACCAACTACTTGCTAAACTAACTGAAGAACTACCTGCTAATCACCTCGAATTAATCAAGGCTAAATTACTGCTCCGCAAACAAGAATTGCGTCATGCGAACCATTAGTAAAAGTCCTGAGCCATCTTTACTAACAGCTTGGAAAAAGAAGAATCATCATGGACACTATAATCAATTAACTGAAGATATTCGCCGTGCTATTCGGCAACTGGCACTAGAAGAACAATTCTATCTTTGTGCGTATTGTTGCCAGCAAATCAATGATATTAATGTTTACCACAATGAGCATGTAGAAGCTCAAAGCCTAAATCCTGCTCGCACACTTGACTTTTCAAATATTGTCGCCAGCTGTAATACATGTAATCAATGCGGTAATGCTCATAAATCACAGGACTTACCCCTAACTCCCCTGATGGCAGAATGTGAAATAGAGCTTCAATTTAATATCAGTGGTCGGGTAAAAGGATTGAGTGAGCGGGCAAGAGATACGATTAGAGTTTTAAATCTGGGTGATCATGAAGAAAAGAATCGCGCCCTAATAGAAAAACGCAAACAATTATCACATGCCTTATTTTGGATGAACGGTCTAGATCCCCAAGAAGGTTTAGAGGATGAAGAACTGTTGGAGATATTAGTTAGTGATCTATCACAACCTACACAGAGTCAGATGGAACCTTTTACTCCAGTGGTCATTAATATCTTACGAAGTTGGCTCAAACCCTTAAAATCAGATTCCTGACAAAACGATTCTGAGCTTTAATGCAAAAAACGATACTGAATAATTTAAATTGGGTGGAAGGTTCACAATATTTCCACTTTGCTTTAGGTTTTCTATTGCTGCTTATTTGAAAGGACACTTTGTGAATTATTTGTCTCCATTCGCTCTTTCTGAGAGAGGGATTGGGGATGAAGGCAGCTGTTTCAACGTTGGAAGGAATAACAATAAGGTCACCATGAGAGTCCTGGAACGGCACTGGAACTCGTTTCCAGATCAAGAGTCCCCTTCAGCCAGCAGGCTGAGTAGGGCTGGTTTTTGGGGCTGCGCCCAGATCACTTTTTCTTGGGAGTAGACCACCATGCCGGGGGGCGTGCGGTTAGGTTTGCGAACGTGTTTGGGACGGGTGTAGACGACAGGCACCTGCTCGCTTTGGCGGGCGCGACTGAAGTGAGCGGCTAGATCTGCGGCCCGTTGTAGATCTTCGTCCTCTGCTACGCCGCCGGGGGGCAACCGCAACAGCACATGACTACCAGGGATCTCCTGAGCATGGAGCCACCAGTCTTGTTCTTGGGCCAGCTTAAAGGTCAGCTCATCGTTTTGGTGATTGTTGCGCCCCACCCAAATCTCGTAACCAGAGGGGGAGTGATAGCAACGGAAAGGGGAGAGTGCTTCGGCTTTGGGCAGAGCTTTTTCCGATCCAGCCGCCTCTAAGGGATACTTCTGTTGGATCAGCTCTTGTCGAATCTGGTCAAGGGTTTGTAGATCGCTGGGTTGGCGATAGACATCCAGATCCCAGAGGGCGGATTCCACCTGCTCCAGATAGCGAATCTCTTGGTCTGTGGTCTGAAAGAGCGGCCATACCGCATTGCAGGAGCGCTTTTGTTTGCGGTGCTTTTTGTAATAGGTCTGAGCGTTAGCAATGGCATTTTTCTCGGGTTCCAACGGGATCCTGACGGGATCCCCAGTCTCAAAATCCGGTAGTAGCAGTTCTGTCATCCCCGGTTGCCACGACTGAAGGTGAGCCATCAACAGATCAGCTTTTTGCTTGGCCTCTTCGGCTTTGTCCGATTGGTCGAGGGTGGCCTGAAATCCCTGTCGCCGTTGGTAGAGCTTTTGCAGCCAGACCTTGAGCTTTTGGGCCAGCCGTTGATGCTCTTGGTGAAACGTGGCCCGATTGAGGTGATGACTGTAGTAGCTGTCCAGCAGGTCATGCACAGAGGAGGGATCCGGCTGATCAGGATCGGGATCCCAGCCCAAGAGCGAGTAGCCCGTTGGGGTCAGCACGGGCTTGAAACTGCCCTCTTGCAGCACCTGCAACCAAACTTGCCAAGCGGCATAGAGCTGGTGCCACTGGGATCCGCTCACCTCTGGCACAGTGGCCTGTAACGGGATCCCGGCTTGTCGCAGCATCGACTGGGTCAGGGTTTTGCTGACGCCGCGATAGCTCTTGAGCAGACGCCGCTCTAGCTGCTCGGGGATCAGGGCTACTCGTTCCTGCCAAGCAACAAAGGATTCCTCTCGCTTGGGCATGGGATCCGTCAGCGGTGGGGGCAGTTGGTAGCTCAGCCCTGGCTGCACCGGCCGGACGCTGGATTGCCGCTCGCTCACCCCATGCCCACAGGCATAGATATCACCGCTGGTGGCCTCCACCACCACCCCGTTGCTGTAGCGGCCCATGATCTCCAGATAAAAATGCCAGAGGGGGGGATCCCCTGGACGGGGGGCAAAGTGCAGATCCAAGACCCGCTCCCAGGGATCCACCAGACGTACCTCGGTCAGGGCCAGCCCTTTGAGTTGGCGGCCAATCGACTGGCTGAACTGGAAGGGATCCGGGGCTTTGGGGGGTGGCTGACATAGATGGATCCGTCCCGCTTGGGGATGCCAGCTCAACAGTAGCCAGCGGCGGGTTTGCAGGGTGCGCAGACAGAGGCACAGTGTCCACAGATCGAGCTGTTGCACCGTCTCGATGCGGGCAGGGAGCCATTGGCTGGCCAGATCCTGCTGAACGGCTCTCAGGGTGGTTAGATCGAAAGGTTGCACGGCACCACATCACTAGGGCAGGGATCCCAGCCTAAAGGATCTTGTGGCGGGATCCCTCTGGTTTTATGCCCAGAATACTAACCCTGATGCACTGCCTCGCCGCTGACCAGTTGTTCGCGGGCGACACCATTGCCATTACCCTGAGGCGAGTTGACATACAACACCTGGGTGGGATAGGCAAACTCGATATCCCGTGCCTCAAAGGCTCTTTTGATCTCCAGGTTGATGTGCTGTTGTAGATCCATATAGAGGTTGAAATCTCCCGATAGCACGTAGTAGACCACCTCAAAGTTGAGGCTAAAGTCTCCATAGGCGGCAAAGTGGGCCCGATCAAAGCGGGCATTCTCCATCGGCTCGATGATCTCTTTGATCAGCTTCGGGATCTCTTCTAACTGCACCAAGCCTGTCTCATAGGTCACCCCCAGCCCGAACACGATCCGGCGCTCCTGCATCCGCTTGTAGTTACGGACACGGGATCCCGTGATATCGGTGTTGGCCAGCACCAATTGTTCTCCCCCCAGACTTCTGAGGCGGGTGGTCTTGATGCCGACATATTCCACCACTCCCATATAATCGCCAACGATGATGAAGTCGCCGATCTGAAAGGGGCGATCCAGCACAATCGAGAAATAGCTGAACAGATCTCCTAGGATCCCTTGGGCGGCTAAACCAATCGCCAATCCCCCCACCCCCAAACTGGCCACCAGCGAGGTGACATCCAGGCCCAGGTTAGCCAGCAAAAAGATCACCCCCACCAGCCAAAAGGCCACTCGAATCATGGGGGAGAGGGCGGTCAGACTGGCCATGGCGGAGGCATCCCCCAGCTTGCGGCTGAGGTAAACCCGGATCAGATATTCCACACTGGCGCTGATGGCATTGATGCCCAGGTAGGTGGCAACGATGGTGATCAGCACATCCAAAGACTGGTCAATCACCTCGGGCAGCACCAGACTGCCCACCGTCAGGTAAAACAAGCAGAGATAGAGGAAGGGAGGCAGATATTGCTTGGCAATGCGTACCAACGTGTCGTCAGTGGTCAGGCGGTACTCCACCAACCGTCGCCGCAGGGTTTCCAAGATCAGGTGGGCAAACACCCACCGGATCAGGATCGTCCCCGCCACCAAAAACAGCAGCGTTAGCAGGTAATCCAGGACGGTATTGTCCAGGAACTGCCGTTGCAAAATGTCTTCAAGCATCTATCTTCTCCGTTTGCTCGTCTTTGCGCAGCCTAGGTGCAGCCACCCAATCTACACGGAATACTGTAGAGCATCGCTGTTTGGGTCTAGTTTTTAAACTCTGCTGGCCTTGCGTACTCTCCTGTATCCAGAGTTTGCTGAATCATGCCATCGCCTCCGAAGAACCCTCAACCCTCAAGTCTTGATCCCAGGGCAGCATGCCTGAGACCATCTGGGGTGATGGCTAGCTTGACAGCTCCCCGGCCTAAAGGCGCGGGGATTCTTGGATCGCTGGGTGTCATATGACATTGCCCTCACCAAGCTTCGACGCGATGTGCCCCACCGCTGATACTCCTCGTTGCATCACCACTTGAGCCGCTGCTACATCCCGATTGGCTGTATATCCACACTCTGGGCAGTGATGTGTCCGTTCTGATAAATCTTTCTTTCCAGTGACCACTCCACAATTTGGGCAAGTCTGGCTGGTTCCTCGGGCATCCACCTTGGCAAAATAGACACCGCGCTTCCAACACACATGACCGAGAATGCTGAGGAAGGATCCCCATCCTGCATCCAGGCAGTGTTTGCCGAGCATCCCCTTTGCCAATCCTTTCAGGTTCAAGTCTTCAGCAAAGATCATTCCTGCCTGATCGCAGAGACGATGAGCCAACTTGTACTGAAAGTCTTTGCGGGCATTGCTCAGGTACTCGTGGTGTCTGGCCACTCGCTTGTGCTGCTTGCGCCAATTCCGGGATCCCTTCTTCATTCTCTTGAGTCGGCGTTGCAGCGATTTCAGCTTGCGTTGTCCGCTCACAAAGAACCTGGGATTCTTGATCAGCTCACCATTGGACGTTGCCACATACGATTCGATCCCCACATCAAGACCAAGCGGCTCCCCGTGTGGCTGAGGGGCTGGTACTACTACATCATTCTGAAGAATCAGGTTGACGTAGTAGCCCGATGCTTTCCGAACCACACGAATCTGCTTCACCTCGAACCCGTCTGGGACAGGGCGACTCATCCGCATCCTGACCCGCCCTATCTTGGGCAAGTCCACCCTGCCATCCTTGACTGGATGAGTGTTGGGCTGCGGATACAGAAACGATCTCATCCGTTTTTTGAACCGAGGGAATCCCCGTCCTTGCTCCCACATCCCCACGAATGCCGCCTCTAAAGTTCTAAGAACTTGCTGCAACACATGAGTGTGAGGACGCTTCAGCTCTGAGACCTGCTTTTTGGCAGCAGACAGAGACTTGCACTGAGAGTAGTAAGTGGGCCGCTTGGCTTCAGCAGGAATGATGTACTCCCGGTTGATGCTGCAAGCATTGATGTCGCACTTGCGAGAACGAACCCAATCTTTCCGTTCGGCAAGGGCGAAATTGTAGACTTTCTGGCAGATCTCCAGCCAGTCCTCAATCACCGCTTCTTGCTCAAGCGTCGGTTGGAGTTTGTACTCGTAGGTGAGACTAATCATGCTCCAATTATAACACCCTGAGTAAGACGCACTACATTTACTCAAAGCCGTCCTAGAAGGACGGGGCTTGTATCCCAGTTTTTCGGTCA
>JBHJNR010000367.1:0-2205 GCA_050330615.1 Cyanophyceae cyanobacterium | reverse complement strand
CCACTGTCGATACCCGATTTGAACTCGGCACCTGTCTTAGATACGGTATCGTGACGAGCCGTGTGTTTTGCTGACTTGCGGTTCAACACGTCGAACACAAACTCTGCGGGAGCCAGACGATCACAGATTTGTGAGACTAGGGATCGATTCTCTGTCTCGCTCAAGTAGGGAGAAACCCCTTCCATCAGTATCAGCAGCGGTTGATCGGCAGAGCGTTGAATCTGATCAATCCAGGAGAAATCTAGAATCGATTTTGAGATAAACCGGTAGCGATCATTTTCTTGGAAAAACTTACAGCGAAACTCGATCACCTCGGGAAAGTCGATTTCGTACCAGCGCACGCTGCCGTTATCCAGACGGGTAAAGCGAGTACACAACCCACAGCCCAGGTTGACTACAACGGCATTGGGATGAGCCTCAAGGAACTGTTGGGTAAGGCGATCATACTCCTGCACCCGAATCACCACACCGAGCTGGGAAGCCCAGCCCATAGCGTATTTGTCAAAGCCATAATTTGTGCGCTCGACAATGTCAACCGCCTTGGGATCTTGGAAAAAACTATCCGAGCGTTGGGTTTCGACATGGCGGGCGTACAGCGTAATCATCAGGGTTTCGGCCACCCCGGTTAGTTGGTCTGCGGATTCTTGCTGAGTGCTAGTCATGGTTTTTTACCGTTGTTTAGGAAGTGCGATCGCAGTTCTGTGTGATTAAATCCAATAACCTCAGTTCGGGATAATGCCATCCTCTCTCTGGGAGGGGACCCGGAGGGTGGGGTGGGTAAAACTGCGCCAGAGTGTAAGTTTCTGAATAGCATGGGTTGCTCTGCTGATTTTGGCTAACCCACCCCTACCCCTCCCTGGAGGGGACAGCGAAACTGTGTTCCCAAGAAATTTTCCGATCCTTTTCCCGCACCTTCAGTTCCCAGCTGTGGGCCTGCTGATGATTGGCCCACAGCCTGGCATAAATATCGTTTTTGTCCAGCAGTTCCTGATGGTTGCCGAGTTCTGCTAGGCGTCCTTGATCGAGCACGGCAATTTGGTCAGCATTCACAATCGTGGGCAGGCGATGGGCGACAACCAGCAAAGTTTTGTCTTGGGTGAGGGCGGCGATCGCCCCTTGAATCAAGGCTTCATTTTCTGGGTCGGCAAAGGCCGTGGCTTCATCCAAGACCACAATCGGATTGTCTTGCAGAATGGCTCGGGCAATGGTGATCCGCTGGCGCTGCCCGCCGGAAAGGCGCGTCCCGCGTTCCCCAGCAATGGTGTCATAGCCATGGGGCAACGCCAGAATAAACTCATGGGCCTGGGCGGCTCGGGCTGCCGCTTCTACCTCGGCGTCGGTAGCCTGGGGTCGCCCCAGTTTAATGTTGTTGCCAATGGTGTCGTGGAGCAAAAACGTCTCCTGAAACACAAAGGACACCCAGGACATCAAGGTGTCAGAGGTGATCTGCCGCACATCCGCGCCGCCAACCTTGATCGCCCCCTCATCTACGTCCCAAAACCTCGGAATCAGCCGGGCCAGAGTGGTCTTCCCCGCTCCAGACGGCCCCACCAGGGCCGTGACCGTTCCCGCTGGAATGGTCAGCGAAATATCTTGCAGCGCTGGACGACCTTCACCGTAGGCAAAAGTGACATTTTGCAGGGTGATAGAAGCATCCTGAGGCTGCTGAGGCTGCTCCGGTTGCGGTAGGGCCGGTTCCGCCAAAACAGACCCGATGCGTAACGCCCCAGCATTGGCCTGGTTAATAAAATGGGACAGCGTAAAGATGGGTTTGAAGGCCCCACACAGTCGAGGGGCCAGCAGCCAAAACACCAGCAAGCGCGGAAAGGTGAGGGTGCCCTGCATCATCAGCCAGGCCCCAACGGCGGACACCACCACCAGGGTCGGCAAAGGCTCAAACAATAAGGTGCCCAGGCGGCCCGAGCGCTGGGTTTTGGCGTTCCAGGCTCGCAGCCGGTCGGTAAAGGTATCTAAGGACTGCCGAAATCGGGCAAAGGAACTGCTGCCGTCGTCAAAGGTGCGCACTACCGGCATCCCCTGCACAAACTCAATGATGACGCGATTGATTTGCTCATTGGCGCGATCGTAGGCATCGCGCTGTTCACCATAGTCCCGCAGGGCCAGTTGAATGAACACTATCCCCACGGGCAGCACCGCCAGGGTCACCAGCCCTAGACGCCAGTCGGCCACCACCATGGCCACTAA
>JBHJNR010000366.1:0-2233 GCA_050330615.1 Cyanophyceae cyanobacterium | reverse complement strand
ACCAATTCACCCAGGATCGGCTGCGATTTATTGACCTGGACTTAGAGAACAAGGTGGCGGAGTTTCCCCCCAACAGTGGGATCCATCTCCCCCTTAAACCGTTCTTTGGCATTATCGGTGTTGCCACGGATGAACTGGCTCGCTCCTCTATCCCACCTGGGGTATATGGGGGCAATCTGGACAATCGCCATCTACAAGCGGGATCCCGGCTGTTTTTGCCGGTGTGGACTTCGGGAGGGCTGCTGTCGTTGGGGGATGGACACTCGATGCAGGGGGATGGCGAGGTCTGTGTGACTGCCTTGGAAACCTCTATGAATGGCCGCATTCAAGTGTTGTTGCACAAGCAGGCCGATCTGGCGGAGAAAGGGATCCAATTGCCCGCCCCGATGGCAGAAACTGCCGACCATTGGATCACGATGGGATTTGGGGAGACTCTGGATCAGGCTTTGGTGATGGCGCTGGAGAAGATGGTGGCCTTCCTCAGTGCTCACACCTCATTGGATCCTGAATCGGCCTATGTGTTGTGCAGTCTTGGGGTAGATTTTCACATTACCCAGGCTGTCAATGCGCCCCAGCGAGGGGTTCATGGATTGCTGCCCAAGACCTTGGTACGAGAGTTAAACCTGCTCAACTGGGATTAGTGGAATTAAGGTAGGGGACGCGTAGGATTATGCCTAGGGTTCCTGTAGAGCCTCTATCAGTGAAAAAAATTGACTGTCATGCTGGAGCAAGTTTGACCCTATGCTACTGACCTCCGTGTCTTTGGCCCACCGCCTGGATCCGTTGCAAAAGAACGTCTTTAACCAAATGGATGAGGCCAAGTTTGCCGCCCAGCAGCGGGGACTGGACATCATCGATCTGTCGATTGGATCCTCGGATTTGCCGCCGCCGCCGAATGTGATCGATGCCATTGCCACCGCCATCCAGGATCCCAGCACCTATGGCTACACTCTCTTTCAGGGCACCGCAGACTTTCGGGCCGCCTGTGCCGCCTGGTATGAGCGCAAGTATGGCCTCCAGTTGGATCCCGACACCGAGATCACCCCTCTGATTGGATCCCAGGAAGGGACGGGACTGTTGCCCTTGGCGGTGCTCAATCCGGGGGAGGTAGCTCTATTGGGGGATCCCTATTATCCCTCTCATGCTGGGGGAGTTTACCTAGCGGGGGGCGTGGTGGAAACGATGCCCTTGGTGGCGGAGCATGACTTTTTGCCAGATTTTGACCGGATCCCGATGGAGATAAGAGAGCGGGCCAAGCTGATTATCCTAAGCTATCCCCACAATCCCACTACGGCGGTGGCGTCTCTGGGGTTTTGGCAGCAGGCGGTGGCGTTTTGTCGGCAGCACGGGATCCTCTTGGCCCATGATTTTCCCTATGCCGATTGGGTGTTTGATGGGGATCCAGCCCCTTCGGTTTTGCAGGCGGATCCTGAGCGCAGTTTATCTGTGGAGTGTTTTAGCCTCTCGAAGTCGTTTCACATGGGGGGCTTTCGGGTGGGCTTTATGGTGGGCAACTCGCAGGTGATCCAAGGGATTAATCAGGTGCGCTCTGCCATCAATTTCAACCAGTACAGCGGTATTTTGCGGGGGGCAACGGTGGCGCTGCGGGGATCCGATGACTCTCCCAAGCAATCTCTGGAAATATTTCGTCAGCGGCGAGATGCCTGTGTCAAGGCTTTGCGGCAGCTGGGGTGGTGGGTGGATCCCCCTCCGGCTACGCCTTATCTATGGTTGCCCTTGCCCGTTACCTATCCCCACAATTCAGCCCAATTTTGTATTGATGTGGTCAGTCAGACAGGGGTCGCGCTGGCCCCAGGATCGGGGTTTGGCCCCAGTGGAGAGGGCTATGTCCGGCTGGCCTTGGTGCAAGAGGGATCCCGACTAGTGGAGGCCATCGCTCGATTGGGAACAATCCTGCCTGGTTAACGCCTGGATACAGCCTGCGCATTAATGATTATCTGGTTGATGATATAGGGATCCCGAAAATGTAGGCGACTAACTACAAATTGAGCTACAGTCAACTGACCATCCACCAGAAAAGCAATTTTGTGGTGTTGATGTCTTATGTGACGGGAAATCCTAAAGTATAAACTTTCATATGAGGGGACGATGCCTGTGAAATTGCCCCCAATGCCCTAGGCACGCTAGCGGCAGCCTTGCTATTCCTCCCCGTTCCGTTTTGGGATTGGGGTCACTTGGAGACAATCAATGATGACCACTAACGATCAACACC
>JBHJNR010000365.1:0-4489 GCA_050330615.1 Cyanophyceae cyanobacterium | reverse complement strand
TGGTGCAGATCGAGACCATTGGGGAATCCGCCACCCCGCACCACACTCAGGGTGGCTGTGCCTGGAGCTTGACCCAGGGCGCGATTGCGTCCACTGGGGCGGGATCCCAAAAGGGCGGCCAGCGAAACCCCAGCGGTAAAAACAGTGCCTTGCTTGAGTAAATCCCGTCGTTTCATCGGTCGTCCCTTCTGAGTAGCAACAAGTCGTTTGGCTGAGAAAAACTTGTTGAGACTCTAGTAGAAAGGGGTGAAGAAAGTGGGATCTAAATCGGGAAGAAATCGGGAAGATGAGACTCTTTTATCAATTTTGGCTGTGAATCTTGTTTGCCAGGGATCCCGAGTCTGTGGGGTGGTTCTCAGTATGCCCCACTTCCGTGTTAAACACTACGAATCAAGGCTGGTTTTCTGTCTATGGTGAACAGATTCAGGGGGGCATATTCCCGAGATTCTAGGTTTGCATGGCTAGCAAAACAACACGATGGTTGCCTTTGACCCTGATGGTGGGCTTTGGCATCACCAGTGCAGCGACATGGGTGGTGGGCAGCCGCGAGGTGGCCAATCATCGCCTCCAATTTCAGCAGCGGATTGACAATCTTGCCACCGCTTTGCAGCGCAATCTCAACCGCTATACCGAAGTCCTGCTGGCGATGGGGGATTTTTATGAGGTCTCAGAGCTGCGGGTTAGTCCCGACGAGTTTGCCCAGTTTGTGGCCCGTGCCCTCGATACCTACCCAGGGATCCAAGCGTTGGAATGGGCTCCCTTTGTGCCAGATGCCACCCGAGCTCTGTTCGAGCGGGAGATGCAAACCTTGGGGCTCTCAGGATTTCGCATCACCGAGCGCGCCTTCAATGGGCAATTGAGTCCTGCTGTCCGTCGCCCCTACTATGTGCCGGTGACCTATGTGCAACCCCTGGCGGGCAATGAAGTGGCGGTGGGTTTTGACTTGGCCTCCGATCTGACCCGTCGCCAAGCTCTAGAGACCGCCCGCCAAACCCGACAGATTGTGGCCTCAGCTCGAATTCGTTTGGTGCAAGAACCGGCTGACCAGTTTGGCTTTTTGGTGTTTTTACCCCTCTATGGATCCCAGTTCAACAGCGATCTGTTTCAGGGCTATTTGCTAGGGGTATTTCGGGTTTCCGATGTGGTGCAAGAAGCCCTCACGGATCTGAGCGTTGATATTGATTTTGATCTTTATGACCAAACTGCCCCAGCTACTCAACAGTATTTGGGCCACTATGATGCCGACACCAAAAGAGTGCAAGTGGAACAGGAAAGACAGGATCCTGTTTCTTGGAATCAGTCCTACCTTTGCCCCCAATCTTGTACCCAGACGCTGGAGGTGGCGGGACGAGAATGGTGGGTACAGTTTCAGACGCCTGCGGATCGGTGGATGATGCCTGTGGCAGCAATCGCCACCTTGATGATGGGGGCAGCATTGACCTTGATGATCTTTGAATATCTGCGACGTGCCCAAACAGAATTGGTGCAGGCCCATCAACTCAGCGATCTGAAACAGAAGATCTTTGCCATGGCCTCCCATGAGCTGCGCCCCCCCCTCAGCACGATCTTGATTTCGGCGCAATCGTTGGAATCCAATGGACTATCACCAGACCAATTGAGCAAAACCTATGGCCGGATTCGTTCGTCAGCCAAATTGATGACACAGCTTTTGAATGACCTGCTCACCCTCAATCGAGCTGAGGCAGGCAAGTTGGCTTTTTCTCCCGAATTGGTCAATTTGACTTTGCTGTGTAATCAGTGGATTGAAGCAGTGCAAAGTAGTCTGGAGGATCCCCATGATATTGATATCAGCCTAGATCAAGCCTGTCAGAAAGTTTTTGTGGATCCTAAGTTAATCCAGTCAATTGTGGTCAATCTGGTGTCCAATGCCCTGAAATATTCTCCTCAAAAGGGATCCATTCACTTCAGTCTCGCCTGCGATCAGACCCGAATCTGGATCAAAGTCCGGGATCAAGGTATCGGGATCCCAGAGTCGGATCAAACTCATCTTTTCAATACCTTTTACAGGGGATCCAATGTGGGAGATATTCCAGGAACCGGATTGGGTCTAGCAGTGGTTCAAACCTGCACTTTTCTGCACCAAGGGACTATTGCCTTTGAATCCTCTCTAGGATCGGGCACCACATTCATCATCACCATCCCAAGAGTGGATTAAGGAAGCATCGATCCTTATACCTGCTACTCTGGGGTCTGAGTTTAGGGCTTATTATTTACGACTTAGACACTTATTATCGAGATTTTAAGCCAGTCCCTATCATCCATGAGGGAACTCTGCGCTATTCCAACGCCTCTGCCATGACGCCACCCATACCAGCCGTGATCACTGTGCTCTTGGTACTGGCTATCGGATCCCTGATTTGGCTCGAGACAGGTTGGGCTTGGCTATGCCTCAGCGCCTTGGTGATGCTGATTGGCAGTGCAATCCCCTCTAAGCTAGTGGGGCCAGCCATGGGATCCGGAGCTGAGCTGATTCTGATGATCGGCTTCTGGGCCACCGAGATATATCTCCAGTCAGTATGAACTACTACCTGCTAGAGAGCAGGTAGTTTCTGACGCTTCAACGAGCCAAGTTGCCTGAGGGATCCGCAATACTTACGCACCTTGGTCGTCTCAGATAGAGCTTGCCCCTCACCGTCTAGGACGCTGGTTCCCAACGCCCAACCCACCATCACTTGTGCCGCTGCCACATCCCTGTCACAGGTGTAGCCGCACTGCTGGCAGAGGTGGGCTCGCTCTGCCAGTGATTTCTTGTCTTGATGTCCGCATCGAGGACAGGTTTGAGAGGGTTTGACCTTCTGAGTCGGCACCTCCACAAACACTCCCCCAGCTTCAGCCAATTTGTAAGCAATCGCGGATCTCAGCATCCCCCAACCCACATCCAAAATGGAGCGGTTGAGTCCTGTCTTTTGGCGTTTGCGCTTACTGCCCACCTTGGCTTTGCGGGTCATCTTGCGGGCTTCCAGCTTTTCGGTCGCAACCAGGCTATTACAGCCGACGATCTGTGTTGCTTGCTGGTGTACCCAATCCTGCCGCTGTTGAGCTACTTTGCGGTGGAGCTTGGCCACCCGCTTCTGCACTTTCTTCCAGCGACGAGAATGCTTTGTCTTGCGTCGCAATCGACGCTGTACTTTGCGGATGCTGGACTTGGCAGAGAATCGGGGATTCTCAACCTTGCTGCCATTACTCAGAGCAATCGCTGTCAGACAGCCAAAATCCACTCCCACCGCCTCTGGGCCTGTAGCTCGGCTAACTTCACAGTCCACCGTGATAGAGGCGTACCACTGACCCGCACGATACAAGATAGTGCAGGTGGTGGGAGTCCCCCAAGTCCGAGCTTCCCCTCGCATCGATATCCGCCCCAAGTGGGTCAGACTCAAGGCACCATGCTTGCCATCAGTGTGAGCTTTCCAACCTGACTTGCATGGGTATGTCCACCCAGAGTAGTGTCGGATCCCCTTGAACTTTGGATAACCACCCACCCCCTTGAAGAATCGCTGATAAGCGAAATCGACTCTCTTGAGAGTGGCTTGCAGGGCATGGGATCCCAGCTCCTTGAACTCAGGCCACACCTCTTTGAAAGCAGGCAAGCGATTCTGCTGGTCGAAGTAGGACACGTTCGCACCACGCCGCCGATAGCTATCTCTACGATCTGCAAGGGCCGAGTTGTAGAGATAGGCGTGCAGCCTCCTCCACCAGAACAGGATGGACTCCTGTTGCCGATTGGGATAAAGCCTGAACGTGGTGCGTCGTGTTACCATATCAACATTATATCAGGTGGGGGCAAGTAAAGTGCAACCCAGAAAAGGATCACACAGTGTTTTTTCCATTCACTTGCACTACGTCTTTGTTACTAAGTATCGGCGCAAGGTCATCACTCAACCTCTGATGGACACACTGCATGAGGTGTTTTCGCGAGTGTGCGTGGCGACTCAATGTCAGTTGATAGAGTTCTCAGGAGAATCCGACCATGTGCATCTGTTGCTGGATGTCCATCCGGACAACAAAATCTCTCAGCTTGCCAGCAGCCTTAAATCTGCCTCCAGCCGAATTGTCAGGCAGAGACACTTGGAGCATCTTTCTACCTTCTACAGCAAGCCAGTCTTTTGGTCGGGGTCCTACTATGTTGCGTCTTCTGGAGGGGCTTCTATTGAAAAGCTGAAAGAGTACATCAAGAACCAAGAAACCCCAACCGTTTAGTTGGCGGTTTGTCGTCCACCTGCTGGGGGTGGTACTCCAAGCCCGCCCGCTCTACTTCCCCCGGCTACAGAGCCAGGGGACTGACGCGATGTCGTTCAATCTGTTGACATACTCATCCAACCAACCTGACGGTATGGTTGGAGATTCCTTGGGTCGCCCCAAAGATTTCCTGCTTCACAGCCAGCCAGCTAGACTGAGTGACCCCAGCCCCCGCCGCCTCGACTCCACAGGCATTTTCAGTTCCCCGTTGCCCACGGGTACAGATAACTTG
>JBHJNR010000364.1:0-2598 GCA_050330615.1 Cyanophyceae cyanobacterium | reverse complement strand
CTAGTGGCTTAGGATCCCGGACTGCAAAGTTAGCGTTCACCACCAATGACCCCGATAATGCCACCGTCAGCTATGACTTGACCTGTGAAGGGGAAGCCGCCTCATCCCTGCTGGTCAATACCTTAGATGACGAGGATGGCACGAACCCCAATAAGTGCAGTCTACGGGAGGCGATTAAAGCCAACAATACTGGCGCTGACTTTGGTGGCTGTGCTAACCCCAAGGGCACGATTAACTTTGACCCCATTCTCAATGGCAACACCATCGTCTTGACGGCGGCACCCGAGCCTATCACCAAAAATGTCGTGGTCAGTGGCCCCGGCGCTAGCTCTCTCACCATCAGCGGCAACGATACTCATCGGGTGTTCAATATTGCCGCAACCAATAATCCGGTGGTGACGATTGAGAAGCTGACCCTCACTCAGGGTTTGGCAACCAACGCTAACGGCGGGGCTATCCTGAGTGACAGCACGGGATTGCTGACTATTGACAGTGTGACTATCTCCAACAGCACGGCTACAGGTGCCACTTTTGGAATAGGATCCGGCGGCGGGATCCGTGCCTCCACGGCGACGGTGAGCAACAGCACCCTCAGCGGCAATAGCGCGGGATCCGATGGCGGCGGCGGGATCTCTGCCTTTACTGTAACGGTGAGCAACAGCACCATCGTTCTCAATCGCTCCAACTTTGGCGGCGGGATCCGTAGAGTTGGCTCTGGATCCTTTGTGGTCAACAACACCATCGTGGCGGGCAATACCAACGCTGCCGGAACCACTGCCAATGACATCAGCGCCACGTTCACCAGTGGCTCCAATAACCTGATAGGCACCGGCGGATCCGGTGGTTTGACCAATAGCACCAATGGCAACATCGTCGGTGTTACTGATATCAACACCGTCCTCAACACAGTATTGGAGGCCAATAGCACGCTGATCCAAGCGGGGGATCCAAATACCGGCACTGAGCCTGTATTGACTCACGCATTGGTCACAGGTAGCCAAGCAATCAATGCGGGCGACAATACCCTGGCGCTAGACGTAAACGGCACTCCTCTAACCACCGATCAGCGGGGCTTAACTCGAATTATCAACACCACCGTCGATATCGGATCCTTTGAGGCGCAGTAGTCCGGGATCCCTAGTTTTGCAGTTGCCGGATTTGCTCTAGGGTGAGTCCGGTGGCTGTGGCGATTTGTTGGGGATCCAGTCCCATCGCCAGCAGGTTACGGGCGGTTTGTTGGATCCCTTCTTGTTTACCCAGTAGGATCCCTTCTTGTTTAATCTCCTCGTACCAAGGCGACTCTCGTAATACCCTCATATCCCACCTCGGCTAGGATTACTGAGCCAAGATTTGATTCACACTTGCAGCGGGTAGGTCAAGCCGTTGGGCAATTTCATCGGCTGACAGCCCCAACTCCGCCAAAATCGGCACTGCCTCTAGCTTGCCCAGTTGGATCCCTTCTTGTTTACCCAATTGGATCCCTTCTTGCTTGCCCAGTTGGATCCCCCGTCGCTCCCCGATGATGATCCCTTCTTGTTTAATCTCCTCGTACCAGGGTGACTCTCTCAATACCGACATGTCCCACCTCATAATCTGGGCAACAACTTCACTTTCCAGCACAAACCTAGCAAAAAAGGCCAGCAGCGGTTCCAACTCACCCAGTAGGGGATCCTGTTGCAACTGCCTCAGAGCTAACCGGATGATAGGCTCCTCGCCCCCGCCCTTCATAATCGGCACAAACGGCAACAACGTTGGAATCGGCTCAGAAAACACGGGATCCACATCGACTTCACTGAGCTGAATCACCCGGTAATCTTGTTGAGCTTGGATCCCTTGGATGGTAGACCGATAGCCACTCGCCACCTCTGTATCCTCTGAAACTGGCAAGATCACCACCAATACTGGATAGACAGGCAGCTTAAACTTCTCCTCTGCCAAGGCTGCATAAGCTCTCATCCTTCGAGGCATCTCAGAGGAGTATCGAAGCTGAATCTCGTTGGCGATGAGAAACTCACCACTATCGGGATCCCAGGCTCGAATCAGCACATCCCCCTGACGGCTGACCCACTGAAACTCAGAATCGAGCATCTCAGCAAACTCAACCCGTCGATTCCCCATCACCCAACGGATCCACGCTTGAGGATCCAGACTCACAAGACGTTTGCTGCCAATATCAGCTTTTTTGACCATCAGGGATCCCTAGTTTTGCAGTTGCCGGATTTGCTCTAGGGTGAGTCCGGTCGCTGTGGCAATTTGTTGGGGATCCAGTCCCATAGCCAGCAGGTTTCGGGCGGTTTGTTGGATCCCTTCTTGTTTACCCAGTTGGATCCCTCGCTGTTCGCCCAGTTTCTCACCCAATTGGATCCCTTCTTGTTTACCCAATTGGATCCCTTCAGCCAGAGCCTCTTGCCGCCATTCTTGATAAATCGCTGACTCTCTCATGGTCATCTCTCCCAAAATCCGTTTGACCAGCTCTTTATTCAATGCTACCCCCGCCAACACCGCCGTTGCCGCTGCAATATCTGCCCGCACTCCCTCATCGGGGATCCTCTCAATTTGCCCCGCCACCTGTCGCAATCGCTCCTCGCCATGTTGAGG
>JBHJNR010000363.1:0-2081 GCA_050330615.1 Cyanophyceae cyanobacterium | reverse complement strand
CGGTAGGCACTACTGGCATATTCTTTGACAGTTTCGATGCTGAGCCCCAAGCTGCGGGCAATTTGTTTGTTGGCCAAACCCTGCATCATCAACTTCAACACACTCAATTCGCGGGGGGTGAGATGAGGAATCTCCTGCACAACAGGCAGCCAATCTCGTTGGGGATCCCGAACGATCTGGCGAATCATCTCGGCCAATAGGGATGCCTCTGTATCTTTAGAGAGATACCCCTTGGCTCCCGCTTGTCGCGCTGCCTGCACTAAGGCTGGCTCTTGAAATGTGGTCAGCAGCAAGACCACCAGATCTTCAAACTTATCAATCAGCTCTTTACAGGTTTGGATCCCATCCCCTTCTGGCATTTTGACATCAAGAATAGCCACATCTGGACATGTCGCCGCACAGCCCGACAGGGTTTGGGATCCCGATTCGGCCTCTCCCACCACCTCAAAACCCTGCCCCTGGAGAGCATACTTCAGCCCCAGCCGAAACAGAGGATGATCGTCAGCGATAAAGACTCTGAGGGGAGGATCCATGATCAAAGTAAATGCAACACCCCTAGAATGCCCTACTTGTATACGCGGGAGAACAGTGAAGTTCAAGGTTGCTTTTTTATCCTTCGTGACCCGATCTAGTACCGAGCTGCCACAGGAAGGATGTCATAATTCTAAAGGCCAGAGCCCTGTTCTCTCTTTTGCGTTCATGCCAGAAACCTACACCATCAATCGGGAATACCCCCAGCCCTACCAAATCCAGCAGATCGTGCAAAAATTGCGGCAGGGGGCGGTGATGCTCTATCCCACCGATACGGTGATGGCCATCGGCTGTGATGTCACCCACAAACAAGCTGTTGAACGGGTGCGGCAGCTCAAACGCCTCTCCAATGACAAGCCCCTCACCTTTTTGTGCCCGTCATTATCCCAGATTGCCACCTATGCCAAGGTGTCGGATCCCGCCTATCGGCTGATGCGCAAGTTGATTCCAGGTCCCTATACCTTTGTGCTGCCCGCCACTAAGCTGGTGCCCAAATTGGTGATGGATCCCAAGCGCAAGACCACCGGCATTCGGGTGCCCCATCATCCTCTCTGTCAAGCCCTACTGCAAGAATTGGATAACCCGATTGTCTCCACCTCCGCCAAACTGGGATCCCGTGATCCCGTGCCCTCCTTGGCGTTGGATCCCCAAGATTTAGAACAGTTGGGCAAACAGGTGGATCTGATCGTGGATGATGAGTCTCCCTATCACAATGAGTTATCGACGGTACTGGATCTGACCGGGGCAAGTCCCCAACTGGTACGACAGGGCATGGGATATGAGCAGGTTATGGAGTTTCTGGATATCACATCCTAAAGCCCCCTAACATTGGCTCTAAAGCTAATGGTTGGCCTGATCATGTCAGAGTTATAACTGAGATACGGCTGTTGAGCCAGCTAACAGCAGCTCACTCCCCACATCCCTGATCTAGAGACCCATGCACCCGATTAAAGAGCACCCCTAGAGGAACTCGCATGAGCCGATTGCAGCCCCCAACTCAGCTCCAGTCTCTGATGACGGGATCCCCCTCCAGCCTGAGAGTTGAGAAGCTGGGGTTGATGCTGCTAATCATTCTGGGTGGCAACCTCGTCTACCTCAAAACCGCTTGGGGAATGCCTCCTGTTATTGAGTCCCTAACTTCAGTGCTGATCCTTCAGATGGTTTTTGCCTGTGTTTACTTTGCGAGGCAGCCCATCTTGTCTAAGCTTTTTCCAGTCCCAGACCATCGCCCCCATCAGGAGCTTGATCATGAGAAATAAAGTTGTTGCAGCCTTATTAGCTTTTTTCGCAGGTGGATTTGGCATCCATAAGTTTTACTTGGGCGAAACCAGAGCCGGGTTTCTGTATCTCATATTCTGCTGGTTTTTCTTTATTCCTGGGCTTTTAGGCATCATCGACTGTATTTTGCTTCTTTTGATGCCAGATTCTGCTTTTGAGTTGAAATACAACGGCGTGGCTCAGGGCGGCTATACCTTAGAGTCCACCAAAGATAAAGCAGCGGCACTGACTGAACTCAAAGGTCTCTATGACCAGGGCATCATCACGGCTGG
>JBHJNR010000362.1:0-5961 GCA_050330615.1 Cyanophyceae cyanobacterium | reverse complement strand
GGCCTCGCTGGTGTCTTGGGTGAAAATGGCCTTGAGGGCTTCTGGATGACTGACAAACACCCAGTTCAGGATCCCCCAGTCTGCCAAGAATAGATCCCCATGACGGCGACGGTTGACTTCCATGTAGTCCAAGGGTCGCAAGATCCAGTTGACCAGTTGCACGGAGGCCGGGGTCTGAGATGTTGGAATGGGTGGCATGGGAGTTGCGGCGAGCGATAGAATCCGCATTTTAGCAATTTCAACCCTTTCAAGCCTCGTTAAAGACCCAAGATAGACACATGGGATCCTCACCCCCGCAATGGCCATTACTCTTTAGGGATCCCTGGCTCCAGATGTTAGGGAAAATGTAGATAATGCTGGCTGCAAACCTTAGGGAGAGAAGGTCTAAATAACGACAAAATAGGGATCCTAGCCCTTGCCAGCCTCAGTGAAAACGGCAGAATAAACATAGGTTCGGATGGAGTTCTTGACGGATACTTCGCTGCAACCTGGCCTCTTTTCTCTCGTTTTATGGGGTGGTGCTACGCCACCCTGAGGAGTTTTGCCATGATGAGCGTTCTATCCAACTGGGCCAAAGTGGGATCCCTGACCACGGTGGTCTCTCTATCAGTGATGGCCGGGATCCCTGAACCAGCCCATGCCCAACGGTTTTACGATACGGGCGGTCATTGGGCCTCTGCTTATGTGGAAGCACTGGCCAATGCGGGCGTGATCAATGGCTTTCCTGATGGGAGTTTTCAGCCCAATCAGCCGGTCACACGAGCCCAATTTGCCACCATTGTGAATGGGGCGTTTCAGTTATCCAGCACTGTGGGCAACACCAACTTTTGGGATGTGCCCCCCTCCCATTGGGCCTCCCGCGCCATCTCCACTGCTGCGGCCAATAATTTTGTAGCGGGCTTTCCCGATGGCACTTATCGCCCTGAGCAGCCCGTCACCCGGACTGAAACGCTGGTGGTCTTGGTGAATGGCCTGGGATCCAATTTTCAGCAAGCGGGCAATATCCAGGGTCTCTCCAGCCGTTATCGAGATGCCGCCGCCATTCCGGGTTGGGCCGCCCCCAGCCTTGCCCTGGCCAGCCAAGCGGGTCTGATCATCAACTATCCCGATCCGATGTTGCTGGAACCCAATCGGGCCGCCACTCGGGCGGAGGTTGCCGCCTTCACCTATCAAGCCATGTCCCAACGGGGGATGATCGGCTCTGTCGGTCAAAACCCCAACAATCCTACCTTTAATGTGCAGGTCTCCACGGTAGCTGCTGGAACCTTGATGCCGGTGGTCAGCACCGCTCCTGATCGTCTGCTGATTGCCCCTAATGAAACCCGCCCGATCTCGATGATCGTACAAAACCCGATCCGCAATGACCGAGGGGATATCGTCGTTCCTTATGGATCCCGTGTGGATGGCCGCTTTGAGCCTGCCGTAGGGGGTACCCGCTTTGTGGCGGAGACGGTCATCATTGATAACCAGGTTTACAGCCTATCGGCTCAGTCGAATGTGATTGCTGATGTCAAGGATCCCAGACATACCAGCACAGGACAAGTGGTTCAGGATGCTGCTATTGGTGCAGCGGCGGGAGCTATCCTCGGCCTTGTCACGGGAGATCGGGCCATTGCTACCGAAGAACTGTTGGCGGCTGGAGTAGCAGGTTCGGCAATCGGTAATGTCACCGCTCCTCGGGTTTCCATCATCGATCCCAATCAGCCCATCAACCTCCAACTGGTACAAGATCTGGCCTTGACCCGTTAGCTACAGTCTATTGGGATCTGATTGGTCAATCTTCTAGCCTTTTTACACCGGATCCCTTTATCTAGAGCGTCTTGGGTGTGGATTTGCAACTTCTGCAACTGATGTCCCGCTCTTGGCAGTGATGGGATCCCTCCGTAGCGAGGGATGAGTCCCTAATCAGGCTTGCCAAGAGGTAAACTTGTGTAACTTGTTGGGATCTGATGGCTCATCTATCATAAAGTATAGAAAAGTTAACCCTTTGATAGACGCCTTTTGGGAGGAGCAGCCATGTCAGGAACCACTGGTGAACGGCCATTTACCGACATTGTGACCAGCATTCGTTATTGGGTCATTCACACCTTGACCATTCCCGTTCTCTTCATCACAGGCTGGCTGTTTGTGAGCACTGGTCTGGCTTATGATATTTTTGGCACCCCCCGACCCAACGAGTATTTCACGGCTGATCGGCAAGAATTGCCTATCCTGCAAGACCGTTATGGCAACATCAATTCTTTGGAGCAGCTCACTCAACGGTGATTGATGCCCTTCGGCTTCACAGTGTTGTAATGTTGAGTTTCTAATGTTAATTTTTTGGGGACATCGCAGACCCTGGCCATCTCTGTTTTGAGGCTCTGATCAGTCCCAAAATTGATCGTTTTGAGAGCTTCCTCTGAGTTAGCAAACCTTCAGCAGATATTTATTTTCCTGACCACCATGCAATCCTCTAACAACGAAGAACCAGTCTTTTACCCAGTCTTTACTGTTCGGTGGCTAGCAATCCATACGCTAGGGATCCCAACAGTCTTTTTCTTGGGTGCCATCGCGGCAATGCAGTTTATCCAACGGTGACCTCAATGGCAGACCAATCCGAAAAGAATCCAAATTCTCAACCCGTTGAGCTGAATCGTACTTCGCTCTTTCTTGGCTTACTCACTGTCTTTGTGGTGGGCTTGCTCTTTTCCAGCTACTTCCTCAACTAGGCTGAGCTTGGTGGAATCCGTCCTCCTCAATCATCTAGCCGTACCCTATTTATAACGCCTCCATGAGGCAGGAGCTTTCATCATGACAAGTCAGCGTCGGATCCCATTGTGGATTGTGGCCGTTGTGGCCGGAACAGGTGTTTTGACGGTTGTGGGCCTCTTTTTTTATGGGGCTTATGTGGGCGTAGGCTCCAGTATGTAATACGTATGTCAGTCAACTGTAAGTTAACTGTTGAAGTGATTGCCAGAGGGCTTTTAGGCTCATAGCTAGAAGTTTCAATACAATACTTGCGACACTGTTGAGGGGTTTTTCTTGGGGTACTGACCTCGAGAAAAGCCCCTTGTTTTTAAAGAACAACATGGCTCTACTCACTGTTCACGACTTATCAAAATCCTTTGGCGGTGTCCAAGCTGTCGATGGGGTGAGTTTTGCCTTGGATCCAGCGGAACGGTTGGCCTTGATTGGGCCGAATGGGGCGGGCAAAACCACCTGCTTTAATTTAATCGGCGGGCAGATCAAACCGGATCGGGGCGAGATCTTGCTCTCTGGCCAGAGCATGGTGGGACTGTTACCACGTCAGATTGGGCGACTCGGGGTGGGGCGGACGTTTCAGATTACGGCCACCTTTGCCTCCATGACAGTGCAGGAAAATGTCCAGATGGCGCTGATTGCCCATCACCGTCGCATCTTGGATTGGATCCCCTATGCCTATCGGCTCTATCGAGCTGAAGCCATGGCCCTACTCGAACAGGTCAACATGGCGGAGCAAGCCCATCGTCTCTGTGGGATCCTGGCCTATGGCGACCTCAAACGCTTAGAGTTGGCGGTGGCCTTGGCCCAAAAGCCCCAACTGCTGCTGATGGATGAGCCGACGGCTGGCATGGCTCGGCAGGAACGGCTGGAGTTGATGCAGTTGATCAGCCAGATTGTCCAGGAGCAAGCGATTGGGGTCTTGTTCACCGAACACGATATGGATGTGGTGTTTGGCTATGCTGACCGGGTTTTGGTGCTCGATCGGGGCCGCCTCTTAGCCACGGGATCCCCGGCAGATATTCGGGCCAACCCTGAGGTACAGGCGATCTACTTGGGGCAACCGCTGTCTGCCCAGGTGGATTGAGCATAAATGGATTAAGTGCTGGCACGAACTGTGTGAAGGGTTTGTTAGATTAAACCCAAGACTCTCAATACTCTCAACGCGGAAAACAGGGCGGAAAACAGGTATGTATGTACTGATTGGTGGAGCCGGGATCATGGGATTGCGGCTGGCCCAACGGCTACTGGAACTGGGCCATACGGTTGCCATTGTCGATTTGGATCCCGTGGCTTGTCGCTATGCCCGTGAACAGGTGGGGGTGATGGCCTTTGAGGGCAGTGCCGTCAGCACCACAACTCTCCAAGATGCCGGGATCCGCAAGGCAGACTCTGTGGTGGCCGCCCTCAGCAGCGATGCCCTCAATTTGGCGGTGGTTACCCTGGCCAAGCACTATGGCGTACCCCATATCGTGGTGCGGATGCGGGATCGAGACTTTGCCGAGCCGTATCGCATTGCTGGAGCTAGCCATGTGGTCAGCACCATTGATTTGGCAGTTTCTACCATGGTTAACGCGGTGGAATATCCCGAAGTGGAAGCACTGATGCACTTTGAGCAGGGACAGATAGAGATTATCAAGCTGCCGGTGCCCGCCCATTGCTCCATTGAAGGCCGGACGGTGGCAGAGCTGGCCCAGAATCCGCGCTTTCCTCAAGGGGCGCTGATCATCGGCTACCAGTGCCATAGCTGTGCAGAGCTGATCATCCCCAACGGCAACACCGTTTTGGAGGCGGGATCCACCGTCTTGATCGCCACCAAGTCTGAGCTGATGCACCAGGTGGTGGATTTTGCGGGCATCCAGGCTCCCATGCTCAAGTCCGCCAGTAATGGCCAACGGGTGCCGCTTTTCCTCAACTCATGACCCCTACTCCTGTATCCCCATTCATCAATCATCGTGCAGTTGCAACAGTTGCTCATTCAGGACTTGAATGTAGCGTTGTCCCGTTTCATCCATCAGGATCTGCTTGCGCATAGCATCGCTGATGGCGCTTTTTTCGGCCATTAACAGCCGCCGCCGCACCGCTTCCAGCTTGGGATTGCCTAATTCTCCATCCCCGTCGGCATCTGTCCGACGGCTGTAAATATCTCGAATCGAACGTTCCGAGTGGGCCACCCGAGCCTGATAAGAGGCGCGCAGTTCCTCATAGATCGATTTGGGTAGGATCCCCACTTTGAGCAGGCTATCCAATTCTTCTTGGGCGGCTTTAGCAGCGATCAGGTGGGTTTGCAGTTCCTCGATTTTGGCGCGGGTGCGGGAGATGGATCCCAGCTTCAGCCGTTTCACCAACCAGGGCAAACTCAACCCCTGACCGATCAGCGAGAACAACACTGTGCCAAACACCAAAGCAATTAGGTTCTCTCGGTTGTCCAGCGCAATGGGCAAGCTGAGGGCCATCGCCATCGACAGGGATCCCTTAACGTTGCCCAAGAACAGCACATGTTGCCAGCGCAGCGGGATTGGACGATCCACCAAGCGCAGCAGCCCCAAGAGCGGATAGACTGCCAGCGAACGGCCCACTTGGTAGATGACCACCGCTAGTAGGATACTGGGCAAGCTTTGCCAGACGGTAATCAGATCCACCTCCAACCCAATCAACAAAAAGATGAAGGTGTTGACCCCAAAACCGGCATATTCCCAAAAACTGAACAGGGTCACCTGGGTTGAGGCTGAAGTATTGCGGCTAATGCCGACATTTCCCACCACCAGGCCCGCCACCACCACCGCCACCGCCCCAGAAACCCCCAAGAACTGTCCCGCCTGAAAAGCTCCCAAGGCCACCGCCACCGTGACCAAAAGAGAGCTGAGGGGATCCTCGGTCTGGCGAAAAAGGCCGACGGTGAGATAGCCCAACCCCAGGCCGATGCCAGTGCCCCCCACCACCACCACAAACATCTGCTGTAATCCATCCAAGAGGGAGAGGGATCCCGTGCTGGAGACCTGGGTCAGGATGGCAAATAGCACCAAGGCCACCCCATCGTTAAACAGGCTCTCCCCCTCCACAATGGTGGATAGGCGGGGGGGGACAGAGACTTCCTTAAAGACCGCAATCACCGACACCGTATCAGTCACCGCCAAGATCACCCCCAAGAACAAAGCTGGGATCCAGTCCAAGCCCAGGCCCAGTTTGAGCAAGCAGGCGGTGGCCCCCGATGACAACAGC
>JBHJNR010000361.1:0-7422 GCA_050330615.1 Cyanophyceae cyanobacterium | reverse complement strand
CAGCGCTTTGAGTTTTACTACACGCCCAAATCAGCTAGTTGGCTCAACATGATTGAGATTGAGTTTTCAGCTCTGGCACGAGGCTGTTTACATCGACGCATTCCGACGATGGCGCAGTTCTGGCACGAGGCTGTTTACATCGACGCATTCCGACGATGGCGCAGTTGGAGCAAGCAGTCTTGGCCTTGGTCAAAGAACGTCAGCAACAGGGCATCCAGATTGACTGGCAATTCTCGATTGATAGTGCACGGACAAAATTCCAGCGCCATTACCAAGCCATTCGGGCTGATGACCCTATCCAAGAAGACCCAGAAACTTAGTTTACTGAGTACTCAATAGCTGCATCTAACTTTCCCCAGCTGGTCAAGATAAACCAAGCTTCTTCTGGTTGGTGGTATCGAGTCTTCCGTTGCCATTTAGCAGCGACATTCAAGGTTGACAGCATGAAAAACCCGTAGCACGAGAAGCAGATGACTAAGGATTCGCCAGTGTTGAGGGGACAGTTGACGTTGGAGGTAAGTCTGGTAGGACTGGGGCAACATATTGGGTTTTGGGAAGGTTTGGTTTTGGGGAGGATCTAATCGGTCTACCCTTTTTTGTCTTACCCCTGTAATCCCTTGCCCTGAATCCCTTGTTGCCTTACTGTCACCCCCTCCTCAGAAGCTGGATTAAAAAGTTAAGGAACGCACCTCAATCTCCCATCCACCCCAAAAGCAATCTACCAAGATCTGCCGTTTCTCCCCCAAACCTTTGGGTAGGGACGGAGCAGTGTGACGGATCTTGGTAGAACTACTTTGATAATAATGAGGATCCCTGGCGAGATCTCAGCAGGCTTAGCTAAGGGCAGTGCGGAAAATCACTGTCTGATCCAACTTAAGCACCAATCCCAGTGATGGATGACCAGTCAACAGCCTTTTGATAGGCATAGGCTGTCCGAAGCAGCAACGCATCATCAAAGAATCGCCCCACCAACTGCATACTGACTGGTAGGCCATTGACCTTACCACAGGGCACGGCTAAGCCAGGATGACCCGTGTAGTTGTAAGGCTGGGTGTTGTTCACAACGGTGGCGGTGACCCGCTTAGCCGCATTAAGCCAAGTCTCAGCAATCTCAAACCGATCGGTAGGAGCCTCAAACTTAGCCGCCACCTGAATGCAGGTGGGCATGATCAGCACATCAACCTCGCTGAGGGCCTTATCAAAGGCAGCAATGATGCCTTTCCGCACATTGTGACCCTTGGTGTAAGCCACCCCATCAAAGTTGCGGCGAGAATACTCACCAGCCAGCAGCATCAGCTTGGTGCGGGCGGTAGCCCCACTGATGTGATCGCGGTTGAACCGCCGGACAGCAGCGATCAGGGAGCTGGGATAATAGGTGCGGGCAAAAGCACCCATAAACCCAGCTTGGAACATGGCGAGGCTACCTTCTGGTGTCATGGCAGTTTGGGCAAGACGGGCCAGGTGATGCTCGGGTACCGATATCTTGCTCACCACCGCTCCGGCAGCTTCTAGCACTTCTGTTGCCTTGAGGACAGCCTGATAAACTTCCGGATCAATCGGGCCTTCAAAACCTTCTCTGAGAATACCAATCTTCAATCCAGCCACACCCTGATCCAGAGTGGAGAGGGCATCAAAGGTCTCAGGCACATACCTGGTTTGGCGGGGATCCAATCCGTCATAGCCTGCAGTGGCCTGAAGTGCCGCTGCGGTGTCTTCCACGGTGCGAGCCATGGGGCCGGTGTAGTCGATGCTTTGGTCAGTACCGAAGCCTAGGCCAAAGTGAGAGACGAGGCCGAAGGTGGGCTTGAGACCGACAATCCCGCACATAGCAGCCGGGATCCGGATAGAACCGCCCTGATCACCCCCAAAGGAGATATCCGCCTGGCCTGAAGCAACGGCTGCGGCTGAACCAGCTGAGGATCCCCCGGCATAGTGGTCATGATTGTGGGGATTGAGAACGCGGCCAAAGTCACCATTAGGCCCGTTGCCCGTTCCGCCCGCCAGTCCATCCATCACGTTCTTGCCAATGATCGTGCCGCCCTGAGCCAACACGCGGGTGACAATGGTGGCATCCACATTGGCGATCAGGTGCTCTAACGGAGCAGCACCATAAGAGATGGGCATCCCAGCAATGGAGACATGGTTTTTGTAGCTAACGGTTTTCCCCGCCAGTAGTCCCTCGCCAGAGCCTTCAATGTGGCACTTCCAAACCCAGGCATTAAGGGGATCCTCTTGGGCAGAGGGGCGATAGCCGGGAGCGCGGGTGGCAAAGGTAACAGGAGGAGCACCCTCATCAAGGCGCATTTGGACAAACTCATCGATTTCAGTCAGCTTTTTGACTAAATATTGATGCATGAGTACCGCTTCTTCGGACTCAAGATGGATACCGAGGGTGGCGGCTGTCTGAGTCATCTCAGCAATACTGGGTATAGCACGCATAGTAGTTAAGATCCTTGGATGTGATTGGGTTTCGAGAGGATGGGTGGATCAGGCGAGGTCTACAGCCTCAAAGGTATTGTTCAGATCCTGAGCCCCTTGACCTCAAAATAAAGCCAGAGAAAAGAAAGCCGGAAACTCCATCATCCTGAGGGTCTTCTCAATGAAAAATGGTATGTTTCAACACTTCTATCCCTCAAAAGGATCCCATTGCTAATCAAATGATTTTATTGGGTGATTAAATGCTTTTATCGAAACAAGGTTCCTTGAGTATCAACAGAAACAAGTAGATCAATCTCTCCTATTTTTAGGCTTCCTATAGAGATAGAGACGGCTTTTCTGTCTGTGCATCAGACAAAGAGACTTTCATTTTTCCGTCTTGAAAGCTCACTTACTGTCCCACCATCCTCCTCTCACGCATTATCTAAGGGGCAAATTTATAGCCCACTCCCCGCACCGTCAGAATAAATTGAGGTTGACTGGGATCCTTCTCCAGCTTTTTGCGAATTTGGCCGATGTGGACATCCACCACCCTCTCATCACCGCCATGGTTAAAATCCCAGACCTCTTGAATCAGCTGAGACCGCCGCAATACCTTGCCAGGGCAACGAGCCAATGCATACAACAAGTCAAACTCTAAGGCCGTTAATGGGATCAGATCCTCTTCCCGTTTGACAGAGCGGCTTTCTAAATCAATCATCAGCCCGCTGTGGAGCAGAGGAGGAAGGGTAGGCGTCTGGGTGCCCCGTTGCCGCCGCAAGAGAGCCGCCACCCGAGCCTCCAACTCCGGCAAATTAAACGGTTTGGTCAGATAGTCATCGGCCCCGAGGCTAAACCCCATCAGCTTGTCAGATGGGCTGACCCGGCTGGTCAACATCAAGATCAAAACCCCGGTCTCTTGGCGCATCTGTTGACAGACCTCATAGCCGCTGATGTCCGGCAGATTGAGGTCGAGGATGACCAACTGGGGTTGAAATGTCTTGAGCAATTGCAGCGCCTCGGCTCCATTTTCGGCAACCTCAACACTGTAATTCCGCCGTTGCAGATATCTCTGCAACAGATTCCGAATCGAAAACTCATCGTCTACCACTAGAATCCGAGTTGCACTCATCTGACCGTAGATGTCCTGAGATTTCTAAATGTCTCTATCGTTTCATACCCTCACGGTATGGAGCAAGGGACGAAAGGGGAGTATAGAACCAAAAGGTATGGTTTTGTACAGGGATCCCGTCTGGATCCCTCTATTTAGCTTCCCCCATTTAGCTCCACCTGGTTAGCTCTAATCGATCTTTGGATGGATCCCTAATGATCAAGCGCAAGAGTATGGTGGCCAAATAGACCCCATACCTTACCACTGGAATCCCGGCTGGGATCAAACATGACAATTAGTTGGCATTTGGATGGATGCCCCCCGCATCGGTAGGATGGATAGGAAGAGATATCCCTCATGTCAGGAGATTCCTCGACAGTGACGCTGTTGAAAAGCCTTTTTCATACACCCCATCCGGTTATTGGGGTGGTTCACTTGCTGCCCCTGCCGACATCCCCTCGCTGGGGGGGAGATCTGGAACAGGTGATTGCCCGTGCAGAGCAAGAAGCCACCGCATTGGCCACAGGGGGAGCCAATGGCATCATTGTGGAAAATTATCATGACGCGCCCTACTGCCGAGGTCGGGTGGATCCTGCTGTGGTGAGTGCCATGTGTGTGGTGGTGCAACGGCTCAAGACCCTCGTTGCCCTGCCGATTGGTCTCAATGTTCTCCGCAATGATGGCCATAGTGCCTTAGGGATCGCAGCCTGTGTGGGGGCACAGTTTATCCGGGTCAATGTTTTGTCGGGGGCGATGGTGACCGATCAGGGGCTGATTGAGGGAGATGCCCATCATCTGCTGCGCTATCGCCGTGAGCTGGGCACAGACGTCAAAATCTTTGCCGATGTCTTGGTCAAGCACGCCACCCCTTTGGGATCCACCTCTTTAGCCTCAGCCGTCATGGATACCGTAGAGCGTAGCTTGGCAGATGCCATCATCATCTCGGGCTGGGCTACTGGACAACCCCCTCTGTTGGCCGATCTGGAGTGTGCCCGAGAGTTGGTACCACAGGTGCCCCTGCTGATTGGCTCAGGAGCCACCGCCGATAATATCGCCACCTTGATCCAAGCAGCCGATGGGGTGATCGTATCCAGCGCCCTCAAACGGGTCAGCAAACCCTTGGATCCCACGGCCAAACTATTGGCCAATGGGGGCCTGATCGATCCGATTCGAGTCCGAGCTTTCGTGGATGCGATTCAGAAACGGGCTCTTGTGCCCTCTCTGCCGGTAAATCATCGCTGAGGCCAGTGGCCCAACACGCTCTCTGAGTCAGGCTCTCTGAGTCAGGCTCTCTGGGCTAGGTCTGGGGGATCCCTGGCGGGAACAAATGCCACAATAGCCTTAGTTCCAGCCCCTTTTCTCTCTTGGGATCCCGATGATGATGCCCCCCTCACTAGGACTCCTTCTCTTTTTTATGGGGTGGGGTTTGTTAGCTCCCTCCCTTCTTTTGCCTGCGCAAGCCCAGGATCCCACGCCAACGGCTACCCCCTCTGGCCCCCCCCCCCCCGCCTCTCTGTTTGCCCAGGCGCAGTGGAAGTTGGATAACCAAGATTGGCGCGGAGCAGTTGCCGACCTAAGCCAGGTGATCGAGCTAGACGAAGCAGCGGAGATGGATGCCGCTATAGGGGACTTGATCCAAGCTCGCCTGCATCGAGGCATGGCCTACTCTGGGTTGGGGGACTCTACCAAGGCAATGTCGGACTGGACTTGGGTGATCGAGATCTCGTCCCCCCCCAGTGAGAGTGGTGAGACAGCCAGTTCCTCCTCTGAGCCTGCCCCTGCTAGCCCCAGCCCGGAAGATTTCTCTGCCGCCATCGCCTTGGCCCATCACAACCGAGGGATCCTATTCTTGCAGCAGGGGGATCCGGAGACGGCGCTGGTGGACTTTGACCAAGCGATTGACTGGGATCCCCAACGGGCCTCCAGTTATGTACAACGGGGGTTGGCCCATGCGGCTCTGGAGAATTTTGCCGAATTGCTCAATGATGCCAATGCCGCCCTAGAGCGGGATCCTGATTTGGCACTGGCACATCAACTGCGGGGGATCGCCCGCTATCATTTGGGAGATAGTGAGGGATCCCTGACGGATTTTGACCGGGCTATCGAACAAAATCCAGAGGCTGGCTCTGCCTACCAAAATCGCGGCATTGTCTACCGAGATCTAAAACAGACAGAGCAGGCCATAGCGGATCTGATCGAGGCTCGCGAGCGGCTGGTGAGTCAAGATTATGATCGCTACCAAACAGTGATCCATCAGCTGGCTCCCCTGCAAGCAGAGCAAGCAGAGGGATCCTAGACCAGATGCCAGCAAGAAAAGATGGATCGAGAGGAACACTTGGAACGTGCTGGTCTCTCATAATCTGATCTAAGACAGATATCTCCTTTTGCTTGAACCCTATTTGTTGAGGACCCGTCGTCGTGGTTCAGTGTGCAGCCGGAACGGTTATTGCCCAACGATATCGACTGACACAGCGCATCAGTGCGGGGGGGATGGGGGAAGTCTTCAAGGGTGAAGATACACAGCTATTTGGCCGTCCGGTGGCGATAAAATTTTTGCTGCAAAACCTGTTGGGCGATGATCCGCTGCATCAGCAATTGCGGCGGCGATTTCAGGAGGAGGCTCGGGTCAGCACCCTACTGGGAGAACATCCCCGCATCATCAATATCTTTGACTATGGCATTGAGGCGGGGGAACGGCCCTATCTGGTGATGGAATACCTCTCCGGCCAGAGTTTTGGGGATTTGATGACCAGCCCCACCCCACCCCTGCCGCGCCGAGTGGTGCAATTGGGCCGCCAAGTCTGCTCTGGACTACATCATGCCCATACCTTTGAGACCACCTTAGACGGATCCGATACAGCCTCTGAGATTCGCGGCGTCATTCATCGAGATATCAAACCCAGCAACCTATTTGTGATGGGGGATGCCAATCTGGAGGAAAGCGTCAAAATTTTGGACTTCGGCATCGCCAAGGTCAATAACGATCTATCCCAAGCCTTGGGCACCCAAACCTCCGGATTCTTGGGTACGGCTCGCTATGCCTCCCCCGAACAGATTCGCGGCGAATTTTTGGATGCTCGATCCGATATTTACTCCCTGGGCATCGTGCTCTATCGGCTGCTGTCGGGTGGACAAATGCCCTTTGCCCCCCCCACCGATTCCTTTGGCGCTTGGTATCAGACCCACAATTATCAGCCCCCGCTGCGGTTCTCGGAGGTCTATGCCCCCTATCCCCTGCCGCAACCGTTAGAGGATGTGATTCTGGCCTGTTTGGCCAAAGATCCTGAGCATCGGCCTGCCTCAATGCACGAGCTAGGACAGGCTCTAGAATCGACGCTAGATCTGCTTCCCCATCCCACCATGGGCGGTCAGGAGCCGATTTCGGTGGCTGGATCTACAGAAACAGGTGGTGGCTCAACCTCGGGTAGTGGTGGTCATACCGCCTGGACGCCACCACCCCAGCTTGCTCTGGTCGGCTCCCGCTCTGCTCATCCTCCTACTCAACAAGCACCCCAGGTGACTGCTCTGGCCCCTGGGCGCTCGGAACGTACCGTCATGCTCAAGCCCCAACTCACCCCAGGGATCCCTCGGTACGCGCTGGTGCTGGTGCTGACCCTGGCAGCGATTGTGCTGGCGGGCGGTGGGGTGCTGGTCTGGCAGCAGTCTCAGCCGGTTGAGAGTGAACCAGAGCCGGTAGACCCTGTGCTGGAAGGGGCTGGGCTGGAAGGGGCTGGGCTGGAATGGAGCACCGATCCGCTGCTATTGCCAGAGCCACAGTTGGCCCAGCCGGATCCCTTGGTGGCTCCCGATGCAGCATTGGACGCTGTGACAGATACGACTGAAGACGCAGTGACGGAGACCCCCGCCCCAGCTACCCCCATCCCTGTAACCCCCGC